>JBJOOT010000200.1:0-6355 GCA_046051185.1 Pseudomonadota bacterium
ATAAAGCGGTACTTAAAGCGACTATTAATAATTTTGCTTTGAAATTCATAATGCTACCTTTCGTTAAATGGTTTATTGATGGCGCTATCTTAGGAGAACTACGCGAGTGTACGAACCAAGTGTTTTAGATAAAGTTATGAACGACGGGTGAATAAGCTTGTGCATTAGGAGAATAAAAAAAGGAAAGCCTTAGCTTTCCTTTCAATGTGTTACTTGGTGTGGATTGAATCACTGGTTAATCAGCAAACCCTTTTCATCAAATACACCCTCAAATAATGCAGTACTCAAATAACGCTCACCCGAATCCGGCAAAATCACCACAATAGTTTTACCAGCGTTTTCTTCCTTTTGTGCCAAACGAGCCGCCACCGCCACCGCTGCACCGCAGGAAATTCCGGCTAAGATACCCTCTTCACGCGCCAAACGACGTGCATACTCAATAGCCTCCTCATTGCTGACTTGCTCAATGCTATCGACCAAAGATAAATCCAAGACATCCGGTACAAAGCCAGCACCAATTCCTTGGATTTTATGCGGAGCGGGTTTAAGCGCCTCACCCTTAAGTTTTTGTGTCAAAATCGGGCTAGCTGCTGGCTCGACAGCCACCGACTGAATCGCTTTGCCTTTCACTTGCTTGAGGTAGCGGGAAACCCCCGTGATCGTTCCACCTGTGCCTACCCCAGAGACAAAAATATCAATCTTACCGTCGGTATCATTCCAGATTTCTGGCCCTGTGGTTTCGACATGAATTTGTGGATTAGCCGGATTTTTAAATTGCTGCAAGAGCACATACTTAGCAGGGTCAGAGGCAGCGATTTCTTCCGCTTTGGCCACCGCCCCACTCATGCCCTTAGCACCCTCCGTGAGTACCAGCTTGGCCCCATAAATACTCAATAGCTTCCGGCGTTCAATACTCATGGTTTCAGGCATGGTCAGAGTTAAAGGAATGCCTTTAGCGGCGGCAACGAAGGCCAAAGCAATACCCGTATTGCCACTCGTGGGTTCAACCAGTTCTTTACCAGAAGTTAAAATACCGCGCTTTTCTGCATCCCAAACCATCGCAGCCCCAATCCGGCACTTTACCGAATAGGCGGGATTACGCCCTTCAACTTTGGCAAGCACCGTGGCTTTGGAATCACCCAGAATACGATTGAGTTTGACCAAAGGCGTGTGACCGATGGATAAAGGATTATCTGTATACCAATTTGACATGATCGACTCCTCTTTTTGATTGCTTCCTAGTGGTTATACGTCATCATTGCCCGCCGCTAAAGCTTTTCTTACTGAAGCTTCAGTTAAACTTGCCGAGCACAACTCAATAAAACGATACGCATATCCCCGCAAATAATGCCCCTGACGTACCGCGATATGTGTCGTATTCGCTTCAAAAATGCGCGTACAATCGAGCATCCGTAAATTACTATCGCGCTGACTATTGAAAGCCACCGAAGCCACAATGCCAATGCCTAAACCCAACTCAACATAAGTTTTCACGACATCAGAGTCTAAGGCTGAGAGCACAATATCCGGCACAACTCCAGCCGCCGCAAATGCATTATCAATCTTGGCTCGCCCAGTCATGCCTGCGTAATAAGTAATAATCGGATAGGCCGCAATATCCTCTAAGGTCGGATAAAGAATTTGCTCAAGTGGATGTCCTAGCGGAACAATGACGGTATGCGTCCACGAATAATACGGGAAGTGCACTAGACTGGGGACATCATTCAGCACTTCTGTAGCGATGCCAATATCAACACGCCCTTCTACCAGCATGTTGGCAATTTCAGTTGGATAAGCTTGATGTAGCACTAAATGTACTTTTGGAAATAATGCTTTGAACTGTGTTACGACTGGCGGTAACACATAGCGTGCTTGAGTATGCGTAGTAGCAATATGCAGCTCACCCACTTCGCTGTTGCTAAACTGTTCGGCGAGTTGCTTAATATTTTTGGCATCTAACAACATGCGCTCAACAATCGCCACTAGCTCTTGACCCGGCTCAGTCAAACCCAAAAAGCGTTTGCCTTTGCGGACAAATAGCTCAATGCCCAGTTCGTCTTCCAAGTCTTTAATATGTTTACTCACGCCCGATTGGGAGGTGA
Organism: Pseudomonadota bacterium; assembly: GCA_046051185.1. GTDB lineage: Bacteria > Pseudomonadota > Gammaproteobacteria > Thiotrichales > Thiotrichaceae > Thiolinea. The sequence continues at coordinate 2,103 of JBJOOT010000200.1, forward strand.
ATAAAGCATTGGCGACTTCTGTCAGATTATAATTACGCCTGACCGTCTCACGGATAATACGCAATTGTTGAAAATTCATTATGACCCCCTATCCTGCTGGAAATACTTGCAGTTGCGAAGGACGTAAACGCACGGCTTGACCTTCCTGTAGCTTTAAACGAGCCACTGTTGGCGTCGGTACATCCACTTCATAATAAATATCCGCTTGGGTAATATGACTCAATTCCACACGAGCTGTCGGACCAAAGGCTAGAATACGGCTAATCTTGGCAGGAACTCCGCTTGAATCCTCAAGATTCGGCTCGATATGCAGATCATGCGGACGCGCAAAGGCAATCACCTCGCCACCTTCAGTCAGATTCGTATAGGCTTGCGGGGTTTCTGGCAATGGCAATAGATCCTCATGCACCTGTACGCCACCTTGCACCCATTTGCCATCAAACCGATTGGCAGTACCTAGAAAATTAAACGCAAAGGGGGTTGCAGGACGCTGGAAAACGGCTAAAGGTGAACCAACTTGCTCAACCTGACCTTTATTCATTAAAACAATTTCATCCGCAACCTCTAAAGCTTCTTCTTGATCATGAGTTACGAAGATGGAGGTAATATGTAATTCATCATGCAATTGCCGTAACCAGCGGCGTAACTCTTTGCGTACCTTGGCATCCAAAGCACCGAAAGGCTCATCCAGTAATAAAACCCGAGGATTAACCGCTAAGGCGCGGGCTAAAGCAATGCGTTGACGTTGACCGCCTGATAATTGGCTAGGATAACGCTTAGCTAAATTGCCTAATTGCACCAGCTCTAATAACTCAGTAACACGCTGGCGGATCACCGCGTCGGCGGGGCGCTCGTTTTTAGGCTTAACACGTAAACCAAAAGCCACATTTTCAAACACGGTCATGTGTTGAAATAAAGCATAGTGCTGGAACATGAAGCCGATTTGCCGCTCGCGGACATGCAGGTTTGAGGCATCAATCCCCTCTAATAGAATTTGCCCACTATCTGCAGTTTCTAAGCCCGCAATAATGCGCAGTAACGTAGTTTTACCACAGCCTGATGGGCCTAAGAGAGCAACGAGTTTACCGGTCGGGAAATCTAAAGAAATATCATCCAAAGCTTGGAAAGTCGAAAAGCGTTTGTTAATGTTTTTTACCTGAATACTCATCATAGCGCTCCTAACTTAAGCTTAGAATGGGTGGGCTTGGGTGAAGATGTCATGCAGACCTCCACTCGATAAATAATTTAATACCTAGCGTCACTAGGGCTAAGAGGGCTAGTAGCGAGGCCACGGCGAAAGCGGCGGCAAATTGATACTCGTTATAAAGAATCTCCACATGCAAAGGCAAAGTCGTTGTTTGCCCGCGTAGATGCCCTGAAACCACCGAAACTGCACCAAACTCCCCCATTGCCCGCGCATTACACAGAATAACACCATACAGCAAACCCCATTTGATGCTAGGCAAAGTCACCCGCCAGAAAGTCTGCCAACCGGAAGCCCCTAAAGAGACAGCCGCCTCTTCCGCATCGGTCCCTTGAGCTTGCATCAGTGGAATCAGCTCACGCGCCACAAACGGGAAAGTAACGAAAACCGTAGCTAATATAATCCCCGGCACAGCAAAGATAATCTTAATATTGTGCTCAGCAAGCCATTCGCCAAACCAACCATGCGCCCCAAACACCAACACATACACCAAACCCGCCACGACCGGCGAAACCGAGAAAGGCAGATCAATCAAAGTGATTAACAATTGCTTACCACGAAATTCAAACTTACTAATACACCAAGCTGCCGCCACTCCAAACACTAGATTTAAGGGAATGGCAATAGCAGCGGCTAATAAAGTTAAGCGAATCGCAGCCGCTGTATCAGGGTTAGTGATTGCTTGCCAATACACCTCCCAGCCTTTGCGTAAGGCTTCGACAAAAACGGCAAGCAAAGGCATCAATAAGAAGATGGCAAAGAACAGCAGCGATAAACTTAAAATGGTTAAGCGCGCCCATTTAGGCTCACGAATCGCAGGGCTTAACTCGTATATCTCCGAACCTCGATAGGCTTGAATACCACCGACCATACCACTCATACGACATCCTCCCCAGTCAGATAGCGCTTACGACTACTCGCCCAATGCTGCAAGCCATTAATAATCAATAATAAACTGAAGGAAACCACTAACATGACCGTCGCAATCGCTGTTGCTCCTGCGACATCAAATTGCTCTAAATGCGTAATGATTAAGAGCGGTGTAATTTCAGAAACCATCGGCACATTCCCCGCAATGAAAATGACTGAACCATACTCCCCCACTGCACGGGCAAAGGCCAAAGCAAATCCTGTAAGGATCGCAGGCAAAAGCGCGGGTAACACTACCCGTGAAAAAGCTTGCCAACGGCTAGCCCCTAAAGTCGCAGCAGCCTCTTCAAATTCAAGACTCAGCTCTTGTAAGACTGGCTGAATGGTACGCACTACAAAGGGTAAGCCAATGAAGGTTAAAGCAATCAAAATGCCTAAGGGAGTAAAGGCAATCTTGATCCCAAAGGGTGCAAATAAAGAGCCAATCCAGCCATTCTTTGCATACAAAGCAGAGAGCGTAATGCCCGCGACTGCCGTTGGTAAGGCAAAGGGTAAATCAATTAAGGCATCCACTAAGCGCTTACCAAAAAAGTTATAGCGAACTAAAGACCAAGCCAGTAATAAGCCGAAAAAGCTATTAATCAAAGCCGCCAGTAGCGAGGTCAAAAACGATACACGATAAGAGGAAACGACTTGCGGTGAGGAGACCACTTGCCAAAACTCACTCCATTGCATCGACGCCGCATTGATAAATACCGCAGACAAAGGAATTAAGACGATCAAGGACAAATACACCAGTGTATAGCCTAATGATAAGCCAAACCCTGGTAGTACTCGTTTGCCTACTGCTTGAGCCATAACTAAACTGCACTCCGCGAACATTAACTAGCTGTATTTATAGAAAAAACCGAGAGTTTGACTCTCGGTTTTAAGTGATAAGAACCTAAACTTGGCTCAGTTTAAGGGCTAGTCCTATATGAATATAAATAATAAAAACTGCATTACTTATATGAAATTTAGTTAAGCTTCAAACCTTGTACAATCTTGATTTGATCAAAAGTCCCGCCATCGCTGAAATGCGTTTGTTGCGCTTTTACCCAGTCACCGAAAACTTCTTGCAGAGTAAATAATTTTACCGTACCAAATTGAGCTTGGTATTTTTTCAAAGCCTCTGGATTGCGCGGACGGAAGTAATGCTTCCCCACAATATCTTGCCCCACTGGGCTATACAGATACTCTAAATAAGCTTTCGCTAGCTCAGCCGTACCGTGTTGATCGGCATATTTTTTGACAACCGCAACCGGTGGCTCAGCCAAAATGGATAAGGAGGGGGTAACAATTTCATAATCGTCTTTGCCTAATTCATTCAACACTAAATAGGCTTCATTTTCCCAAGTGATCAACACATCGCCCACTTCGCGTTGAGTGAAGGTAGTGGTAGAACCGCGTGCACCGGTGTCGAGTACCCGCACATTATCGAAAATCTTTTTCACGAAGGCCTTAGCAGTTTCCTCATTACCACCTGGCTGCTTTAGTGCATAACCCCAAGCGGCTAGATAATTCCAACGCGCGCCCCCTGAAGTTTTTGGATTTGGTGTGACCACCTCGACACCATCCCGTGCTAAATCAGGCCAATCTTTAATCGCTTTTGGATTACCTTTACGGACTAAAAACACAATGGTGGAGGTGTAGGGGGTGGAATTATTGGGCAATAAGGTTTGCCAATTTTTGGGGAGCAAATCGCCTTTCTCAGCTAAGGAGTCAAGGTCATACCCTAAAGCTAAGGTAGCTACATCGCCATCCAAACCATCCAATAAAGCACGCGCTTGCTTACCAGAACCTCCATGTGACTGTTCAATTGTCACCGTATTACCGGTTTTTTCTTGCCAATACTTAGAAAAAGCGGGATTGAACTCTGCATAAAGTTCACGCGTGGGATCATAGGATACGTTTTTCAGGGTTAACTCGGCGGCTACCGTCAAACCTGCAAAACTACTTAAACCTAGGGTCAATGCTGCCACTAAAACCCGACGACGTACTGCTCTAAAATACATGATCTAAAACCTTCTTAATAAACAACTGAATAGGCTTTAAATCTTAAGGAGCAGCGTATATGAACAGAACCAAGAAAATTAGCAATGCTTATACAAATTTTGCATAAAAACCGCTGCTCCTAGAC
>JBJOOT010000201.1:0-6264 GCA_046051185.1 Pseudomonadota bacterium
GCTCCAATCCACAAAATCCTTATCAATCGAAATCTGCCCATACAGATAATCGACATCGTGATCAGGCTGAGTGCTTTTGGATAAAATAACGCATTTACTGGTACTAGAAGTCGCCCCCCCCATCCCGTCAGTGTGGGCAGCATAAGGGTCTGGGCTGCCAATCACACGCTGAAAAAGCTTGTCACGCGCCTTGCCTGGTACTTGCGCTGATTCGGGCAGGTCTTCAAGACGAAAGAAGACGCCTTTACTCGTGCCACCACGCAGATAGGTAGCAGGAATTTTTACTTGAGGAACATTAGACATAGTTTGCCTCGTGAATAGTTGAACCCCTCCCAACCTCCCCTTATCAGGGGAGGCGTTTACCCCTTGCTTTCCCTCTTATTCCCTCCCTTGATAAGGGGAGGGTTAGGGTGGGGTTTTGAAAGGGTTGAATATTAAGCTTTATTTGACTCCAAGAAGTCTTGTGCAAAGCGTTGCAAGACCCCACCCGCTTTATACACACGGACTTCTGCCGCCGTATCTAAACGACATTTCACTGGAATCCGCACGATCTCACCGTTTTTACGGTGCATGACCACGGTGAGCTCAGTGCGAGGGGCAATATCGCCTTCCACATCAAAGGTTTCAGTACCATCGATAGCATAGGTTTTGCGGGTTTCGCCAGCTTTGAATTCCAGCGGTAATACCCCCATACCGACCAAATTGGTACGGTGAATACGCTCAAACCCCTCTGCCACAATCGCTTCCACACCCGCTAAACGCACACCCTTAGCAGCCCAGTCACGGCTAGAGCCTTGACCGTAATCCGCACCGGCGATAATGATCAGGTTTTGCTTACGGTTCATATAGGTTTCAATCGCTTCCCACATGCGCATCACTTGACCGTCTGGCTCCACCCGCGCGAGTGAACCTTTTTTCACTTGCCCATCAACCACCGCCATTTCATTGACTAATTGTGGATTGGCAAAGGTGGCACGTTGAGCCGTTAGATGATCGCCGCGATGGGTGGCATACGAATTAAAATCTTCTTCGGGCAAGCCCATTTTTGCTAAATATTCACCCGCCGCACTATTGGGTAAAATCGCATTTGAGGGTGATAAGTGATCTGTGGTGATATTGTCCGGCAAGACTGCTAAGGGACGCATCCCTTTTAAACTACGCTCTCCTGCCAATGCCCCTTCCCAATAAGGAGGGCGACGGATATACGTTGACATAGGACGCCAGTCGTACAAGGGGCTTGCCGCCTCTTCGGCTTTACCTAAATCAAACATCGGGATGTAAATTTGTTTGAATTGCTCAGGTTTAACCGCTTTAGCCACAATCGCATCAATTTCTTCATCGCTGGGCCAAATGTCTTTTAAGGTAATCGGATGACCGTTTTGGTCTGTACCTAAGGCATCTTGCTCAATGTCTAAGCGCACCGTCCCCGCAATGGCATACGCAACTACTAAGGGGGGTGAAGCTAAGAAGGCTTGTTTAGCATAAGGGTGAATACGCCCATCAAAGTTACGATTCCCCGATAACACGGCCGTCGTATACAAATCACGCTCAATAATTTCTTGCTGGATTTTTGGGTCTAATGCACCCGACATCCCATTACAGGTAGTACATGCAAAGGCCACAATACCAAAGCCTAATTGCTCCAGCTCAGGCAATAAACCCGCTTCTTTTAAATACAGCTCAGCCACTTTAGAGCCGGGGGCAAAGGATGATTTCACCCACGGTTTGCGCACCAGACCTAATTCATTGGCTTTTTTCGCTAATAAACCGGCCGCTACGACATTACGGGGGTTAGAGGTATTCGTACAAGAGGTAATCGCGGCAATAATCACCGCACCATCGGGTAATAAACCTTGTGCTTCTTCTGCTTTAGCAGCAGCTAATTTCGCTTCATCCGCAATCCCGCGCTCCTGCAAGGCCGTCGTTGGTAGGCGTTTATGCGGATTAGAAGGCCCTGCCATATTGCGCACAACGCTAGAGAGGTCAAAGCTTAAAACACGGGGGTATTCTGCGGTTTTAAGTGCATCCGCCCATAAACCCGTGGTTTTTGCATAGTTTTCCACAAGAGCGACTTGCTCAGGTTCACGCCCAGTGAGTTTTAAATAATCAATGGTTTGACCATCAATATAAAACATCGCTGCTGTCGCCCCATATTCAGGGCACATATTAGAAATCGTGGCACGGTCACCAATAGAGAGGCTATCCGCACCGTCACCAAAGAATTCTACATAAGCACCGACCACGCGCTCTTTACGTAAGAACTCGGTCAAAGCTAATACGATGTCAGTCGCGGTAATACCGGGTTGACGTTTGCCCGTGAGTTTCACACCCACGATGTCAGGTAAACGCATCATTGACGGATGACCAAGCATGACGGTTTCGGCTTCCAGACCACCTACCCCAATCGCAATCACGCCTAAGGCATCCACATGTGGAGTATGTGAGTCCGTACCCACGCAAGTATCTGGGAAAGCAACCCCTTCACGCACTTGAATCACCGGAGACATTTTCTCCAAATTGATTTGGTGCATAATGCCATTGCCTGCGGGAATTACATCCACATTTTTAAACGCCGTTTTAGTCCACTCAATAAAATGGAAACGGTCTTCATTGCGTCGGTCTTCTACGGCTCGATTTTTACGGAAGGCATCAGGATCAAAGCCACCGTATTCCACAGCGAGGGAGTGATCAACGATCAATTGAGTCGGAACGACGGGGTTGACTTTAGCAGGGTCGCCGCCTTGATCCGCAATCGCATCCCGCAAACCCGCTAAATCCACCAAGGCAGTTTGCCCTAAAATATCATGGCAAACGACCCGTGCGGGATACCACGGGAAATCGAGGTCTTGTTTACGTTCAATTAATTGCTTGAGCGAATCCGTTAAAGCGGCAGGTTCACAACGACGCACTAATTGCTCAGCCAATACGCGAGAGGTATAGGGTAAGCGGTCATAAGCGCCTGCTTGGATCGCTTCAACAGCAGCACGGGTATCAAAATAATCTAAGTTCGTGCCTGCTAACGGTTTACGATAGTTTGTATTCATGTCTTATCAACTGGTATCCGGGTTATCAAAATTACTTACGCTCGTTCAGCGGGACCCAAGTCAAATCCTCAGGGCCGGTGTAATGGGCACTGGGGCGAATAATCTTGCCATCCTCACGTTGTTCAATGACATGCGCTCCCCAACCGGTCGTGCGTGCAATCACGAATAAAGGAGTGAACATATCCGTCGGTACGCCCATTTGGTTATAAGACACAGCCGAGAACCAATCGAGATTCGGGAACATATTTTTAGCTTCCTTCATCACGATTTCTAAACGCTCTGCCACGTTATACATAGTCATATCGCCGTTTTCTTCAGAGAGTTGCTTGGCAACACGCTTAATCACCTCATTGCGAGGATCCGCGATGGTGTAAACCGGATGCCCAAAACCGATAATGACTTCTTTATTTTCCACACGCTTACGGATGTCAGCCTCTGCCTGATCAGGAGTGAAATAACGGCTTTGAATACGGAAGGCTACTTCATTTGCGCCCCCGTGCTTCGATCCGCGTAAAGCCCCAATTGCCCCAGTAATGCAGGAATAAATATCTGAATTAGTGCCTGCAATGACCCGCGAGGTAAAGGTTGAGGCATTAAACTCATGCTCAGCATATAAAATTAACGAGGTGTGCATAGCACGCACCCAAGAATCTTTAGGTTTTTTACCGTGCAATAAATGCAGGAAATGCCCTCCCACCGAATCCTCATCACTCTCTACATCAATACGCTTGCCGTTTACTGCAAAGTGATACCAATAAAGCAGCATAGAACCAAAACTAGCGACTAAGCGATCTAGCATTAAGCGCGTTTCAGCAACCGGATGATCTTCTTTTTCGGGCAAACAAGTCCCTAAGACCGAACAACCGGTACGCATTACATCCATCGGATGCGCCGAAGGCGGTAAGGCTTCCATCGCTTGTTTAACGGCTAAAGGTAGACCGCGCATGGATTTTAATTTGGTTTTATACGCTTTTAATTGAGCCGCATTGGGTAATACCCCATGAATCAGTAAATGCGCAACCTCTTCAAATTCTGCTTTTTCTGCAAAATCCAGAATGTCATATCCGCGATAATGCAGATCATTACCGGTACGCCCAACGGTACAAATCGCGGTATTGCCCGCTGCAATCCCCGAAAGTGCCACGGATTTTTTAGTTTTTGGTAAAACTTGTTCAAACATTTAATGGGACTCCTTATTCCGCGCCTTGCTTAGCAAACAGTGCATCGAGTTTTTGTTCATAGGCGTGATAGCCGATGGTGTCGTAAAGCTCCATACGGGTTTGCATGGTATCGACGACATTTTTCTGCGTGCCGTCTTTGAGCAGGTGGACATAAACATTTTCAGCGGCTTTCGCCATTGCACGGAAAGCTGATAGCGGATACAAGACTAATTTCACCCCGACACTGGCCAGCTCTTCGGTGGTATAAAGTGGTGTTGCACCAAACTCCGTGATATTGGCCAGCACCGGAACATTCACCGCTTGAGTAAATTCAGCATATTGTTCAAGCTTATTCATGGCTTCAGGGAAAATCATATCCGCACCCGCCTCAACACAAGCCATTGCTCGATCAATCGCGGATTGCATCCCCTCCACCGCTAAGGCATCGGTTCGCGCCATAATCACAAAGCTGGCATCATGACGCGCATCAACCGCTGCTTTTACCCGATCAACCATTTCAGAGAGGCTCACAATGGCTTTATTAGGGCGATGACCGCAGCGCTTTTGCATAACTTGATCTTCAATATGAAAACCACCGGCTCCTGCTTGAATCACTTCACGAGTGGCACGGGCAATATTGAAAGCGCCCCCCCAACCAGTATCAATATCCACTAATAAGGGTAAAGTCGTGACGGCAGTAATACGTTTAATATCTTCAACCACATCGTGCAAGGTGGTGATACCCAGATCGGGAATACCCAGTGAAGAAGCTGCCACACCGCCACCGGATAAATACAATGCTTTATGCCCTACTTTCTCTGCAATAATGGCACTATTAGCGGTTACAGCCCCCACTACTTGTAAAGGGTGATTATCCTCAACAGCACGGCGGAATTTTTGGCCGGGGGTCAATGGCTCAGTCATGGGTTGGTCTCCATTATTTGGCTAATACTTTTCCATGCTCCGCTGATATGACGACGCATGAGTAATTCAGCCAGATCCCCATCACGCTCTGCGATGGCTTCGGCAATCTGGCGATGTTGTTGCAAAGCAGGTCGAGTTCGTTTTGCTAAATGACTGGTGCGATAACGACACATCCTTAGCAATTGGTAAAGTTCGCCTGCCAGTAAATCAATCAGCATTTGATTACGGCTCCCCAAAGCGATCTGAAAATGGAAATCGAAATCCCCTTCGCTTTGAAAATAAGCCAAACCATCGGCTGCATTTATTTCTTCCTCATGCCGATCTAAAAGCATGAATAAAGTATCAATTTCTTCTTGGCTCATCGCTTGAGCCGCCATCCGACAAGCCATCCCTTCTAAGGCTTCGCGCACTCGATATAAATCCGCCAACATGGGCTTATCGAGCATAACGACCCTTGCACCTGCATGGGGGACTCGGGTTACTAAGCGCATGCCTTCTAATTGGCGAATCGCTTCACGTAAGGGGCCACGACTAATCCCAAATCGAGTGGCTAAATCGGCCTCACTTAATTTTTGCCCCTGCGCTAACTCCCCCGTCACAATGGCTTGAGTCAGTCGGCTGGAGGCTTTATCGGATAAAGTTCGTTCTTCGTCTAAATCTAACTGTGCTGACATGATTGCTCCCGATTGTTGACAATCAGTCTAACAACTATACCATTTATCTCAAAAAATGAAAGATTTCTCACTGGATTGTTAACAAAAAATCTGTGCACTGCAATATTTTTTTGAAAATTAATTGCGTTCAAGGTAAGCGAAGCTTTGCTCGGAAACAGCCACACAGCCATACCCAACCATGAAAAACCGTATTCGCTATCGAACGTACCCTCAGGAGAACTTGATACCTAGGACTAGCATCACTTCAAAGAATGAATACACAAGTAAGTGAAGTAAGTGAAGTAAGTGAAGTAAGTGAAGTAAGTGAAGTAAGTGAAGTAAGTGAAGTAAGTGAAGTAAGTGAAGTAAGTGAAGTAAGTGAAGTAAGTGAAGTAAGTGAAGTAAAATATATTAGACTTCTTGCGAAAGAAGTTATGTAGTGATCATGCGATTGATAAAGGCAGCGATCAAGTTCAACCGCAG
>JBJOOT010000202.1:0-6146 GCA_046051185.1 Pseudomonadota bacterium
ACTAGCAGGGTAGTGCATCCGTTAACTCCGTAAACTAATAATCGGCCAAGCTCTAGCAATGGCTTTGCTGCGCAAAATATCGTCAGGATCAACCGCAATAGGATGATCAACGATTTCCAATAAGGGTAAGTCATTATGGGAGTCACTGTAGAAATAGCTGCCTGCTAATGTCTCAGGGCGGCCTTGCAGCCATTGCTTTAAGCGCTCGATCTTGCCCTCGCGGAAAGTAGGAATACCCTCAATTTCGGTGGTATAGCGCCCATTTTCAATCTTAGGTTCTACCGCTAGCAAATGCTCAATCCCAAATTCAGTGGCAATCGGGCGCGTCACAAAGCTGTTGGTGGCTGTGATAATCACCAAGGTATGCCCTAAAGCACGATGCTTTTCGACCAAAGCCCGCGCTGCATCAGGAATCATGGGGTGAATATCTTCTTGCAGATATTCCTGCCGCCATTGATTGAGCTGCTCCATACGGTGCTCACTTAAAAATTTAAAAGTGAAAGCTGCATATTCACGGATATTTAATGTGCCATTGGTGTATTGCCCGTAAAAGCGTTTATTAGTCTCAGCATGGGCTTTTGCATCCACCAAACCTTTACGAACTAAAAATTCGCCCCATTGATAATCGCTATCGCCTTTTAAAAGTGTGTTATCGAGGTCGAAAAGTGCGAGTGTCATGCCTGCTCCTATACGTTTGGCAGAAAAATACCTGATTGTACTCGCTTAAAATTGCCGAATCATTGCGATTGTGAAAAAATCAATGCAAGCAAAAAGGTTTCGGAGGGCAGTCGTGATTGATGAGGACGGTTTCCGTGCGAACGTTGGCATCATCCTCTGTAATTGCGATGGTAAAGTGTTTTGGGGAAAGCGTTTGGGTCAAGAGTCTTGGCAGTTTCCTCAAGGAGGTATTGATCAGGGGGAATCCCCACTCGACGCTATGTATCGAGAGTTGCATGAAGAAACTGGATTGCAACCTCAGCAAGTCGAAGTGATGGGAGAGACTCGTGGTTGGTTGCGTTATCGCATCCCCCATTACATGATTCGCCGTCGCTCAAGACCTCTGTGCATTGGTCAGAAACAGCGTTGGTTTTTGCTGCGGATGCTGTGCAGAGACGGAGATGTGAATTTACAAGCGACACCAAAGCCTGAATTTGATCATTGGGAGTGGGTAGACTATTGGACACCGGCTCAACAAGTGGTTTTCTTCAAGCGTAAAGTGTATCGCCGTGCCTTGAATGAGTTCGCGGGTTTACTTGAAACAGGAAAGGATGCTTAGGCATCCTTTTCTTTGCCTAGTCGATTCAGGCGAGCTTCTAAACGGTCGGTATCCATCCGCAACTGATCAATTTGATCATAGTAATAGTTGAGTTCTGCGGCGGCTGGCAAGAGGCGAGCCTCTTCTTGTAAATATTCTTGCGTATTTAAGCGCATGGCTTGAGCGGATTGATCCAGCCAACCTTGGGTATTACGCGCCATTTGCCCCGCTTGATGGGCGATGGTATCGCCCACGGCTTGAGAGAGTAATTCCTCCCAATCAACCTCAATTTCGCGCAGAATGTTGCTAAATTCAGTGCCTAAGCCTAAATCGCCCTCAAGCTTAATACCATTTTCTAGCATGGCTTTGCCACTGTCTTCGGCTTGTGCTAAGCGCATGAAAGCCAAGGCACTGCCTTGAATACTGACATCCGGCGAAGCCTCGTAACTTGCACTAATCCGTACTTGCTCTGCGGTGGGTAAAAAGTACAAATCGAAACCCGGATTGCTAATGCGCAGATGAATAAGTTTACCTTGTAAGGCTTGTAAACGTTGGCGAGCTTGGCCATACGTCTTTTCATCCAAGGCTAGCCAAGTGTTAAAGGCCGCTTCTAAAGGCAAGGTTAAAGCATCGAATAACATACACAGCCTCCCTGTTAATACTTGTTAATATTTGCTGGTGAATCTTTCAAAGCGGCACGAATCCCTGCAATCACTTCCTCTTGAGTGACATCATGCTTAAAGCTAATGAGCAACTGCCCATCTTTACCCAGTAAATAACTATTAGAACTGTGATCCACCGTATAGCCCATCGCCGAATGGCTTTTTACCTTACTGTAAAAAGCCCCGTATTGCATGGCAGTGCGCTGAATTTCTTGCTCTGTACCCGTAATCCCTATGAAACTGGGGAAGAAATAACGCGCATAATCCATCAATTGAGCGCCCTGATCACGCTCTGGATCAACACTAATAAAAATCGGCTGAATCTGTGCCGTTTCCTCAGGGCTTAATGCTTTTAAGGCTGAACTTAAGAGAGCCAACGAGGTCGGACAGACATCAGGACAAGCAGCATAGCCAAAATATAAGAGGACTAATTTGCCGCGAAAGTCCCTCAAATGCACAGCCTGATGGTTTTGGGTCAAAGTGAAATCATTTTTAGCAGGTGTGCTCATATTAGCGTCGGTTTTAGAGCGAGTTTCAAGGGCGAGTTTAGGCAGTAATTGCTCTGCTACTAAGACACCAACTACCAAACTAATAGCGGCTAAACCTAGATAGATCCCATAACGGGCTTTCATTCAGTGCTCCTTCACGCGAGTTGTCGCGACAATAACATAAACACTTGCGCTTGCATCCGAAAATGGGCGGGTTGCGTATTAGCCTAGAGGTATTTAACCATGATGATTAAACAGGCTCCTGATTTAACTGAAAATGACACTACACCTTATGCGCTTTATCAAAATCGGCGTGAATTTTTAAGGTTTCTTGGGGGGGGCGCAGTATGGGGCACTGCTTTACCCTCATTGGCTTGGGCAAAGTCAGCGTTTTCCACTGATGAAACCCCAACCGATTTTATGGACATCACAACGTATAATAATTTCTATGAATTCGGTACAGGCAAAGATGAACCTGCTATCAATGCCAAAACCTTGATCACCTCGCCTTGGTCGGTGACGGTGGATGGTGAATGTGAAAAGCCTGGTACTTATACCTTAGAGGATATTCTGAAGCCTCATTCATTAGAGGAGCGTATTTATCGAATGCGCTGTGTGGAGGGTTGGTCGATGGTAATTCCGTGGCAAGGCTTGCCTTTAGCTGACCTTTTGAAGCGCTTCCAACCCACATCGAAAGCCAAATTTGTGCGCTTTGAAACCTTAGCCGACCCCAAGCAAATGCCTGAATTGAAGCAACAGGTACTCGACTGGCCTTATACCGAAGGCTTGCGGATGGATGAGGCTATGCATCCTCTATGCTTGTTAGCCACCGGACTCTATGACAAACCGCTACTCAATCAAAATGGTGCACCCTTACGCCTGGTCGTGCCTTGGAAATATGGTTTTAAGAGCATTAAGTCGATTGTGCGGATTAGTTTTGTGGAGCAGCAGCCTGTTTCGAGTTGGGAAAAGGCGAATCCTCGTGAATATGGCTTTTATTCGAATGTTAATCCTAATGTTGATCATCCACGTTGGACTCAATACAACGAACGCCGGATTGGTGAATTCAGTAAGCGTAAAACCCTGATGTTTAATGGCTATGAAGCTCAAGTAGCTAGTTTGTACAGTGGTATGGATTTACGGAAAAATTATTAATGCAGCTCCCCGAGCCTTTTTTTAGTCGGTTGTTCAAGCCGCTGGTCTTTGTCTGTGCCTTAATCCCCGCATTTCTTATGGTTGGGGGTGTTTGGCAAGATAGTTTAGGTGCAAATCCGATTGAGGCAGTCACACGGAGTACAGGCGATTGGGCTTTACGTTTCCTGTTATTAACCCTGAGCTTATCTACGTTACGGCGCTTAATCGGCTGGACACAAGGGATTCGCTTACGGCGAATGTTGGGTTTATTTGCATTCTTCTATGCGAGTATCCATTTAATTTTGTATCTGTGGCTGGATCAGTTTTTTGATTGGGAGAGCATTTGGCGCGATATTCTCAAGCGGCCTTTTATTACGGTAGGTATGCTGGCTTTTCTAATGTTGCTACCCCTAGCACTCACTTCGCCTAAAGCGATGCTCCGGCGTTTAGGACGGCATTGGAAAACTGTGCATACTTTAATTTACCCTTTATCTATCCTTGCGGTGCTGCATTTTTGGTGGATGAAAGATGCCAAGTCGGACACCTCTGAGCCGCTGATTTATGCAGTTATTTTAGCCGCTCTGTTAGGCGAGCGGCTGTATCAGCGTTTTAAGGCTAAGGCTACTAAAACTTAAAACCTTTATGTAAAGCGACAATGCCACCAGTCATATTCGTATAAGTGACACGCTCAAAACCAGCAGCACTCATCATCTGCTTTAAGGTTTCCTGATCAGGATGCATGCGAATTGATTCCGCTAAATAGCGATAACTTTCGGCATCATTAGCAATAAGTTTGCCCATTAACGGGAGCAATTTAAATGAATATTGATCATAAATGGGTGCTAGGCCGGGTAAAACCGGTTTAGAAAATTCTAATACCAATAAACGTCCACCCGCTTTAAGCACACGAAATATTGAGCGTAAAGCCGCTTCTTTATCCGTGACATTTCTTAAACCGAAAGCCATTGTTACAATATCAAAAGTATTATCGGCAAAAGGTAGGCATTCAGCATTAGCCTGCACATATTCAATATTGCCAGCAATCCCTAAATCCGTCAGGCGGTGGCGACCATTTTCTAACATTGAGGCATTAATATCGGATAGAACGACTTTTCCCGATGATCCTACGATGCGAGCAAATTGACTTGCTAAATCGCCAGTCCCGCCCGCTAAGTCCAAAACTTTAGAGCCTTGTTTCGCGCCTGCTGCGTCAATCGTCAGGCGTTTCCAAATACGATGCACCCCAAATGACATTACGTCGTTCATTACGTCGTATTTGTCGGCTACCGAATGAAATACCCCTGCCACTCTACTAGCTTTTTCCATAAGGGGAACTTGTTGATAACCAAAATGGGTTGTTTGTTCCTTATCCATTACTCAGGAATTCCTCAAAAAAGATAGCCTAGTCTAACAGGCGCAACGCTCTTCATGGAGAAGGCAGCATGAAAAAAATAGTTATTGGTGTGAGTTTAGGGCTGGCAGCGGTCTCGCAAGCGCAAGCATGGAATGGTGGTATTGAAGATATGCGTACCATGCAAGCGAATGAGAAAGGTCCTCTGGTGCGTGTCAAGTCAGTTCATGTGAGTGGCTGCAATAGCAGACCCTATCATCACAGTGCTGCTGCTCATCGCTGCAATAGCCAAGGTTTTTGCCAAGGCGGGTGGCGGGTTGTTAAACCTAAAGCACATCGAGTGACTCATCACGGTGCGGTGTGTGGTGTACACAGTCGTGGCCATAGTGCGGTTATTGTCCGCCCTCAGGGTAAGCGGATGGCTAAGCCCGTGAGTCAACAAACCCGCGCTCAGCGTCAGGCTTATTATGCGGCACAACAAAAACGTAAAGCCCTGCAATTAGCCCAAAAACGTCGTGCTGCTCAAGTCGCTCAGCAGCAACGCCAAGCCGCAGTACAACGTCAACGCCAAAAAGCGATCCAATTAAAGGCTTTGGCTTTACAAAAGCAACGTGCAGCCCAACAACAACGCCAAGCGGCTTTAAAACGGCAAGCTTTATTATTGCAAAAGCAACGCATACTTCAACAACAACGCTGGCTAGCCGCGAAAAAGCAAGCCCAAGCGCGTAAGCGTGCACAGATTCAACAGCTACAAGCTCGACGGGTAGCCAGACCTCATTATTCAAGTTCTAGAGTGCGCCCGAGTTATCAAGCCTGTGCGGTACAACAAGTCCGCGTTTTCCGCCCAGCTCGCCCGCCTGTGCGTAAAATAGTTCGTCAAGTCCAGCACGTACAAATCGTGCGTCCAGTGGTATCTTATGTGCAACGCCCTGTACAACCTGTCGTTATACAGCGTCCCGTGCCTATTTATAGCCAGCAAATTGCTCCTGTCTTCACCGCTAGCATGGTATTTGGTGGCGGTGGATACCATCATGGTGGAGGCCACGGAGGTGGTGATGGCAATGGCGGCAATGGCGGCAATGGCGGCAATGGCGGCAATGGCGGCAATGGCGGCAATGGCGGTGGCGGTGGCGGTGGCGGCGGTGGCGGTGGCGGTGGCGGTGGCGGTGGCGGCGGACACGGCGGCGGACATGGTGGCGGACACGGCGGCGGACACGGCGGCGGACACGGCGGCGGACACGGCGGTGGACAGGGTG
>JBJOOT010000203.1:0-6097 GCA_046051185.1 Pseudomonadota bacterium
CGCTCAAGCTGAGCAAGCTCCATCGAATGAAATCCGCTTAGCGACTTCTTTGGATTTACAAGGTCAATCCAAGGGCTTAGGTACAGGCATGTTGAGTGGTTTAGAGGCTGCTTTGCAAGATAAGCAGGTTGGCTCTAAGCAAATCAAATTATTCAGTGAAAACGATAATTATAGTCCACCTAAAACCATTGAAGCCGTTAATAAATTACTCAGCCAAGATGTATTTGCCTTTGTCGGCAATGTCGGGACACCAACCGCCGCCGCTGCTTTACCGCTACTGGCAGAGAAAAAAGTGCCTGCTATTGGTTTTTTTACTGGCTCTGATTTACTACGCACCAATCAAGAGGATGTTATTAATTATCGAGCCAGCTATGGACAGGAGGTTAAAGCCGTTGTTGAGGCAGCTTTTAGTCACGGTTATGGCCCAGCCTCTATCTGTGCTTATATACAAGATGATTCTTATGGCTTATCAGGTTTGCGCGGTTTAAAGGCGGTATTAGCTGATAAACAGGGTGTGAATTATATTGCTGAGGCTTTAGATAAAATTTTTGAGCAAAACGGTGAGGATGCTCAACGTAATGGGATTGGTCCGGTAGGCGTTTATAAAAGAAATAGCCTAGCGGTACGAGATGGTTATGACTCAATTAAAAAATGGGAAGCCAAGCAAGGGAGACCCTGTAAATTTGTGGTAACCGTTGGTTCTTATGAGAACGTGGCGCGTTTTATTACCTATGCGAATAATAAAAAAGAATCTTGGGTTTATAGTGCGGTATCTTTTACAGGGGCGGATAATTTTCTAAAACAATTAAGCTCATTTGGTATCGCGGATCGGGTATTAATGACTCAAGTAGTGCCCGCTTTAGACAGTCAATTACCGATTGTGAATGAGGCACGTACCGCACTTGGCGATAAATTAGGTTATGTCTCTTTAGAGGGGTATATCGTTGGGCGAATGCTCTTAAAAGCAATGGCTGATGTGGAAACTGCGGGGCAGGAAATGACGCGAGCTAATGTGGTAGCAGCTTTACGGGGTAAGCAATTTGATTTAGGTGGTCTACCGCTCGATTTTACCAATGACAATCAAGGATCCGATTTGGTTGTGGTAACAGCGCTAGCAGATAACAAATGGGCGCCTGTAGATAGCGCAACTTGGAAAGGATGGTACAAATGAGTGATTTAGCAAACAATAAGCAAAAAGTGGGCTGGCTAGCCAATATGCCAGTTGCACAACGGATTTTTCTCCTTGTATTGATTCCATTGCTACTATTAATGCTACTAGGTAGTGGTGCAATTTTTGCGTTAAATAAAAATCAAATGGTTTTACGTGATTTAAGTAATCACATCGCCTTAATTGATACCGGCAATAATTTAATTCGCGATACTCAAGATAACCATGTATTACTCTTGCATGAAGTTGTTTTAGGTACTAAGTCTTGGGAGGATGCTTTAAAAGAATTAAAGGCCTCTGAAAAGAACTTTGTTGAAGTGAGTATGCCACGTTACAAAGCTTTGAAAAGTGTCGATAATCTAGATGATGAGCAGTTGCGCAAAGATTTCAATCGTGTTCAAGAGGAAATGGATCGACTCTTAGTCTCAATAAAGCGCAGTGAGCGTTTATTGGAGGGTCAAGACCGTAATCAACTCGAACTCTATGTACAAAATGACTTATTAGCTGATACTCAAGAGTTCCGTGATAAAATTAATACCCAAGTTGAAAGTGATATTAAGCAATCCTACGCTTTGTCGGATGCCGCGACTGAAGATGCACGGCGCTTATTAATTATTGCCATCAGCATGATTTTACTCGGTATGTTTATTGCCGCGATCTTAGGTTATTTAATTTATCGCTCTATTGGTGGGCAATTAGGTCGTTTGAATAGTACGATTCGTGAGATTGCAGCTGGTGATTTGAATGCGCGAGTCGAATTAGGTGGTCGTAGTGAATTGGCGGAGTTGGGTCAAGCCTTTGACGGTATGGTGGAAGATCGTATTTCTACCCAACGGAAAATCAATGCAGAACACCAACAATTGAATGAATCTGTTTTCACTTTATTGGAAGCGGTTGCTGATTTGAGTGAGCGTAATTTGACAGTACGGGCGAAAGTCACTGAGGATGCGACAGGCCCATTGGCTGATGCGATCAATCAATTGGCCGAAGATACTACCGAAGTTCTTAAGCAAGTGCGTGAAGTGGCTTTGACGGTTGATGCCACTTCTCAGGATGTTAATCAACATGCCTTGTCAGTTAACCAATTGGCACTGTTAGAGCGTACTGAAGCGGAAGAGACGGTTGAGCAATTAGGACATATTTTAGGTCGTTTGGATTCAATCGCTGCCTCTGCACAACAAGCGAATCGGGTTGCGGATAGCACCTCGCGGGCAACTCGTGAGGCGCAAGCCTCCGTTGCCCGTACCTTAAGCAGTATTTCGGGTATTCGTGATACGGTGCAAGAAACTGGTAAACGTTTGAAGCGCCTTGGGGAGCGTTCACAAGAAATTTCTCGCATTATTGACATTATCAGCAATATCTCTGAGCGCACCACTGTGCTCGCCTTGAATGCAAGTATGCAAGCTACAGCAGCAGGTGAGGCAGGGCGGGGCTTCTCCGTTATCGCTGAAGAGATTCAGCATTTAGCAGAAAGCTCGCGTGAATCGACCGACCAAATCGGTGCATTGGTACGAAATATTCAGCAGGAAGCGAATACCACCATTGCAACGATGGATCAGACCATTTCTGAGGTAGTCGACGGCTCCACTTTGGCAGAGCAAGCTGCTATTCAAATGCAAACGAGCTTAGATGCGACCAATGAGCTGGTTCAATCGGTGGAGAAAATTGCGAGTGATTCGGCTGAGCAGGTTCAGATCAGTCAAGAATTGCAAACTCGGGCTGAGCGGATTGTGGAAGCTACGCAGTCGACAGGTAAGGAATTATTGTCACTCACGAGCTTAACCAGCAATATGGCTGAAGCAGGTCAGCGTTTAGTAAAGTCCGTCAACGTATTCAAGCTGGAAGCCTAAGGGTTCTAGTGTTAGGAGGCTTTGATGGATAATCAGCTGGATGAAGACCGTTTGGCCTTCGCCGAAGAGCTAGAAGAAGTTGCTTTGCAATTATCTATGCTGGATACCCGCTTAGAGACGGCTAGGCAACTTGAACAAGTCGCGGCTGAGTATGAACGTTTGAGCATGACTGCTGAAATGTATGCTTGGCAGGATGTGGTGGCTATCGTTAATTGGGTGCAAACCTCTTTAACGACCGAGGCAGCGCCTGAGTTATTAGCGCAGGGGAAATACTTTACTTGGTTAGAAATGACAGCCTTAGTGCTGCGCGAGCCAGATGAACTAAGTCATTTACCCATGTTGACGGCTGAGTTGATGGATTTCAGCTGGCCGGAAGCTTTAGATCCACAGCTGTTGCAACAGTTTTTATTAACTTTACGCTCAAGTGGGGCTGTGCCTCTTGAGGAGACGAGTGAGACTGTCTCTAGTTCAACCACTGAATTAGCGTTTGCAGCGGATGTACATCCAGAGTTATTGGCGGCGTATTTAGCAGAAACGCCGGGGCATATTACGGAAGCTGCTCGTCTGATTCGGGTGATTGCCAAAGGTGATAGTTTGCGAGAGCAGCAGCGTCATGCTTCGCGCTTAGTTCATACTATTAAAGGCTCAAGCGGTGTAGTTGGCGTAGAGCCGATTGCGAATTTTACGCATCAACTAGAAGATTTATTGGATGCGGCAGCTTTACAGACCTTGCCAGTCGGTTTGGGGGCTATTTTAGAGGCTTCCTCGGATTGTTTAGAGGCTTTATTCGATCATCTAAAAGCAGGGTCAGGTTTACCCGAGGAGTATGCAGACCTTAATCGTCAGTTAAAAGAATGGAAAGAACGTTTAGAACAAGAGCCTGCACAAGAAGCTACAGATGATGATCTAGCCGAGGAGGCGCTAAGCCTCATGCCAGTGGTGAATTTGCCAAGCTTTATTACGGAGCAGGGTGGCGAGCCTCTTGCAGATGAATTAACCGAAGGCGAGGCCACACCTTTAAGCACTACTGCTTGGCAAGCAGGGGCTACGGTTGCTGTGAATGAGGAGCGGGTTGGACGCTTGCTAAGCCTGACAGGGGAGTTAATTAGCTCCAGCAGTCAGTCGGCTGAATTATTGCAGCAATCTAGCCGTATGGGTAAACAACTGTATCAACATGATGAACAAATTCGCCAACGTTTAGACGAATTAGAGACCGCGATTGAACATCAAGCCCAGCGTCAAGTAAAAGGCTCAAGGCTCTCGCAAAAAGAAGGGCAAACTTTAGATGAATTAGAGTTGGAGTCTTACAGCGATTTAGTCAGTGCAAATAATTTATTAATGGAGGCTGCCGCCGATAGCCATGAATTGGTGCAGAACTTGCAACAAATGCTGCGGCGTTTGATGGATGAACTGTATCAACAGCAGCGTATTCAACGCCAATTGAGTGAAGCGGTTCTGTCCATGCGCTTGACGCCCGTGAGTACTTTATTGCCACGTTTAGAGCGGATTGTGCGTGAGACTTGTCGAAAGACGGGTAAAAAAGCTGAGATTGAGATTCAAGGCCAACATTTACAAGTGGATGCGGATATTCTCAAAGGTGTGGCAGATCCTTTACTGCATTTATTACGTAATGCGGTGGATCATGGTATTGAATCACCGGAAGAGCGCGTGGCTGCGGGTAAGCCAGAAGTGGGTAAAATTACCCTAAGCTTTGCACGGCAGGGGAATCATATCCGTTTGAGTTTAGAGGATGATGGGGCGGGTATGAATCTAGAGCGGATTCGTGTGCGTGGAATTGAGCGTGGCCTGATTCAGGCGGATGCAGTACTCGCTGAAGAAGCTTTATTACGTTTAGTGATGCAACCGGGCTTTAGCACTCGAGATGAGGTGAGTGAGGTTTCTGGGCGTGGGGTTGGTATGGATGTGGTACAGGCAGCCATTGAAAAATTACGGGGCAGCTTGAATCTGTACAGTCAAGCCGGATTGGGTACAAAAGTTGTACTAGATCTGCCCCAAACTCTGATTTCTACCCATGCTCTCGTGGTACGTGCCGGTGAAAACTGGGTTGCTATTCCTGCCGATAGTATTGAGCAAGTCTTATATGTGGCAGCGGATGAAAGTATTGATGATCATGGGGTGTGGCGGATTCAGACTAATCGCTATCAATTACCAGTTGAGTCCCTCGCGCAATTATTACATTGGCCTGCGACTGCCGTGAATATTAAGCAAGGTCATACTTTACTGATTATTCGTGGTGAAAAGAGTGTACATGCACTTTATGCGAATGAAGTCTTGCCTTCACGTGATATTGTGATTAAAAGTCTAGCGCCTTGGTTGAATTATTTGCCCGGTATACAAGGTGCTTGTATTTTAGCAAATGGCACGGTTGCTCCCGTTCTCGATATGATTCGGTTAGTCCGTGATCTTGAGGATGGCAAAATTCAATTACAGGCTGCTGATGAAGTCAAACTCGTTGAGCCTAGTAAAGCTGCATCCACTATTTTAGTGGTGGATGATTCGCTCAGTAATCGGAAAGCCTTGCGGCTAAGTTTAGAAGGTATGGGGCATGTGGTGCATACTGCCGTGGATGGCTTGGATGCTTTACAAATCATGAATCATACATCCGTTGATATGGTACTGACTGATATGGAAATGCCGCGTATGAATGGCTTAGAAATGACACAAGCGATTCGAATTTGGCCGGAAATGAAAGATTTGCCAGTCATTATGATTACCTCACGAAGCACACGTAAGCATCGTGATTTAGCCGAGCAAGCCGGGGTCGATGGTTATTTAACTAAACCCGTACAAACAGCAGCCTTACAGGAACAAATAAAAAAATGGCTCGATACGCAGTTAGCGATTATATAAGTGTTTCTTCAGGAGTAAATGGAGCTATGGCTCAAGTGGATCATACCGTAGGTGTTTGCCTCTATAAGCTTGATGCCCGTGAAGAAGCGGTCTTAAAACGGGTAGTCACTTTTAGTGGTGCACAAGGGCGCAACTATGTGTTGACCGATTTATCGGCGGCTCAGCTGGTAGTTGTTAGTAATGAAACACCGCTTGACTTAGCGGCCTT
>JBJOOT010000204.1:0-6080 GCA_046051185.1 Pseudomonadota bacterium
ACCAGTAAATTACCCCCACCTAAAGCACCAGAGCCTAGCAATAGCTAACTAATCTTGCTAGAAAAGAGGCTTTATTGACCCTGCTGAGTGCAGGTGCTACCGTCGTCTTCATCTTGATTTTGTACAGTTTGCAGGAGTTTTTACATGAGCGTAGAAATGGCATCTCCTTTGGTTTTTACTAATGCGGCAGCAGCAAAAGTAAAACAATTGATTGATGAAGAAAACAATCCCGCTTTAATGCTGCGGGTGTTTGTGACAGGGGGCGGTTGCTCAGGTTTTCAATATGGGTTTACCTTCGATGAAGCAGAAGGTGATGGCGATACTATGGTGGAAAATGGTGGCGTGAAACTACTCATTGACCCCATGAGCTTTCAATACATGGTGGGTGCAGAAATCGACTATACCGAAGGTTTGGAGGGTGCCCAATTTGTGATTCGCAATCCGAATGCAACCACTACTTGCGGTTGTGGCTCTTCTTTTAGTCCCTAGCTTTAAGAGTTTTAAGAGCACTGAAGTTTCTTTTCCAACCCCTCCTCAACTAGGAGGGGTTTTGTTTTGCATCGCCTAGCGGGTTAGCCGGTATTTCTTAAGCCCGCTGCAATCGCATTAATAGTACGCAATAACGCTTCTAACCAAGGTGAGGCTTCAGTACTTTGGATTAAGTGTTCCCGATGTCGCCGCAATAAAGTCACTTGGATATTATTCAAGGGGTCGAGGTAGGGGTTACGTCGTAGCACGGAGTATTGCAATAGTGGCGTATCATCCATCAACTGTGCTTGTTGGCTTATCAAGAGAATTTCATTCACGGTTAATTCAAATTCAGCACGAATCGTCGCGTAGATTTGTTTAGCGAGTTCTTGATTTTCCACCAAGCCGGCATATTCACGCGCAATATCCATTTCAGCTTTAAATAAACCCATTTGCGTATTACCCAACAGTGATTTAAAGGCAGGCCAATGAGTATACATATCGCGTAAGCGGGCTAAGCCATCGGGGTATTTTTGGCGGAAACTCGCAAGAGCTGTGCCAATGCCATACCAGCCGGGCAGCGTGTGGCGTGCTTGTGCCCAGCCAAATACCCAAGGAATGGCTCGAATCGAAGATTTATCGCGCACGGTTTGTTTACGGTGCGAAGGGCGTGAACCTAAATTAAGTTGACCGATTTCTTGGACAGGCGTTGCCTCATAAAAGTAGTCCATTAATCCGGGGGTACGGTCGGTGAGTTGGCGATAGCTCGTTTCGCCGATAGCGGCAATTTCATGCATCGCCGTATGATAGGCTTCGCTATAGGCCGCGCGTGGTAGCACTAAACCTGCACTTGCTTTTAATAGGCCGGTTGCACCCACACCTAATTCATAGACAGCGGTTTCTAAATTACTGTATTTAGCGGCGAGAACTTCACCTTGCTCAGTGAATTTGATTTGCCCCCGCACAGTATTGGGCGGTTGAGCCACAATTGCCTCATGTGTTGGCCCACCACCGCGTCCCACCGTACCGCCGCGCCCGTGGAACAAGCGACAGTGAATGCCGTATTGATCGGTTAAACTTAAGACCTCTTTTTGTGCATTATACAAATTCCAATTAGAAGCAAGGATGCCGCCATCTTTACAAGAATCAGAATAGCCCAACATCACCTCTTGTAAATTACCCGAGGCTTTGAGCAGGGCTTGATAAGTCGGATTCTCAAATAGATGGGTGAGCACACTCGTGATATGTTTTAAATCTTCGATGGTTTCAAAGAGTGGCGAAACCCGAATATTGCAAAAGAGTTGACGTTCGGCCGTATAGCCAATGAGTCCGGCCATTTTGGCCAGCAGCATCACTTCCATGATATGACTGGCGTGATGCGTCATCGAGATCACATAAGTACCAAAAATCTCAGAGCCTGCCTCGGCACGCATTTCCGTCATAGTATCAAAGACCTCAAGGGTTTCAGCCGTGCGAGCCGTGAGATCAGGACGATAGGGCAAGGGGAGACGGTTGCGTTGAATTAACTCCGCAAGTAGGGCAAGGCGCTCAGCTTCAGGGAGCTCTAAATAGTGGCTGCATAAACCGGAGAGCTTCAGAATTTCCGCTACAGTTTCGCTATGAATGGTCGATTCTTGACGAATATCCAATTGATAAAGACCAAAGCCACAGGTTTCTACTAAACGAATTAAATCACGCAATTCACGTCCGGCGAGTAAGCCATCATTATGACTGCGCAGTGAATCATAAATAAGTTTTAGTTCGTGTAAAAAGACATCTGCCTTGTGATAAGACTCTAAGGGTAAAACCGCCGGTTTATTCGCAAGACGAGCCCGCACGACTTCTAGGGTATTTTTCAAGCGATAGCGCATAATCGTGAGCAAGCGCCGATAGGGCTCTTCGAGCAGTTGATCTGTCCGCTGCGCCAATAAGCGATTCCCCATTTGCTCGTTAATCGTGGTTAGATAATGCGAGAATTCAGGTGAGGGAGTAATAAATTCGGTGGAGTGTGAAAGAGAATTACGTAGCACATCCACCCGCTCAATATAGGCATATAAAGCTTCGCTCATCCCTAAACGAATCGCATTGCGCGTCACGGCCGCGGTAACAAAGGGATTGCCATCCCGATCCCCACCAATCCATGAACCAATCCGCAAAAAGCTAGGTACGGTTATTGGCTGGTTACCATAGGCATAACGCATGGCACGTTCAAAAAAGCGATAAAGCAAGGGGATGGCATCAAATAAACTTTCGCGAAAATAATACAGCCCATAATTCACCTCATCTTCAACGGTTGGTTTGCGGGTACGGACTTCATTGGTGCGCCAGAGCATTTGAATTTGGCCTTTGATTTGGCGTAAGAGTGCCGCCTTTTCTTCTTCACCGGCATCCTCTAAAGACTCTAGCTGATTGATCATTAAGAAAATATGGCGCTGAATCCCCATCAAAGTCCGTCGCCGTGCTTCGGTCGGGTGCGCTGTGAAGACAGGGATATAGCGTAGCTGATTCATTAAGCTTTGCATTTGCTCAGCAGTGACCCCTTCATCGCGTAATTCTACCACCGTGCGGCGGGCTGAGCCTTTCCAGAGTAAGGGGTCATCGCCATGAGCAAATTTACGACGGCGCTCGCGCTCACGGAAATCCTCTTCCACAATATTGGAAATAACGTAAAAGGTATTGAAGGCACGGATAATTTTTTCAATGTCTTTGATATCAAGTTGCAGGATGAATTGCATTAATTCTTCGCGCAGTGCCGGATCATCCTTCTGACGCAATTGAATATAGCCACGGCGTAATTTTTCGACTGCCTCATATAAAACCAAGCCTTCTTGCTCGCGCAAAATTTCACCTAATAGCTCGCCAAATTGACGAACTCGGGCTTCTAATTCTTTGAGATTGGCTAGTTCATAAGGGGCGGCATAAGGGACATTTGTCTGCATAGTAGAGCCTTTTGCTAGCGGGATAGAGCATTGATTATGCCCCAGCTTTTCATATAGGACTATTGAAATTCAGTTGTCACAAAAGAGCGCTATACTTCAAGAATGCTTAAAAATAAATCTTTGCTGCAATGCACAAAAAATATTGACAGCTGATCGAAACTTCGTTATTGTGCACTGCATCAAATGCTGAAAAGCAAAACGAATCTGAAATTAAAATCAGTCACTTAACTGACTCACTAAAGGATACTTGACCATGCAAAACGCTATGATGGATCTGTTCAAACAATTGAATGACAACGCAATGAGTTCAGCTAAGCGCGTTGGCGAATTAAACATGAAAACTTTCGAAACTTTAACCGCTAAACAAACTGCTTTACTGAGCAGCTGCTTTGAAGCGGGTACTAAGAATGCTGATGCTTTATCAAAAGCAAAAGACCCTAAAGAAGTTTTCGCTCTGCAACAAGAAGTATTGAAATCTTGTGGCGAAAAGTGGTTAGCAAACGTTCGTGAAGCCGCTGAACTGTTGACTGCTACTCGTGATGAGTTAGTCGCTATCGCTGAAGAAGCTGCAAAATACGCTTCTCAAACCACTGAAAAAGCGACTGAATTAAGCAAGCAAGCTTTAACTGAAAACATGGAAAAAGCATCTGCAGCTGTTGAAAAAGCAATGGCTAAAGCCACCGCTTTAACTCAAGAAGCAGCTACTGCAAGCAAAGAAGCCGCTGATAAAGCTATTGCTGCTGGCAAAGATGCAACCGATAAAGCCGTTGCTGCAACTAAAGAAGCGGCTGACAAAACTGTTGCTGCAACTAAGAAAGCAGCTGAAGACGTTAAATCTGCTTAAGCTAAGTTTGAACCAGCGGCCAAGTGCTCTCTCCTCTCCTCCTCCTCTGGTGCTTGGTTGCTGAAATTATTCAATTACCCGCTAAATGCGGGTAATTTTTTGTCTATTGAAACGCCATAAGCAGTGGTTGGCTTGACTAATATCTAACAAGGAATTGCCAAGTTGTAGGGATTAATCCCGCTTATTAGGTGACATGCTTTTCAGAATATCTTGCTGCATCTTATTCCAAGCTTGCAAATTTTGCTCACTCAGTTTTAGCCAATTATCTAAAGGTGTACCTGCTAAAGCTCGATGCATTTGTTCACTAATCGCTTGTTGCTGATTGTTAAACAATTGCATGCTCTGCTCCATGAATGAACTAAAACCCTGCTGGGTTGTGACACCATAGTTACGAATGAATTTAGACAGTAGGTCACTACTAAACAGCGGTTTACCGCCTGACTCTTGCTCCATAATGATTTGTAGCAAAATGCTACGGGTAATGTCCTCGCTAGTTTGACGGTCAACGACTTGAAAAGGAATCTCTTGCATCACTAGCTCACGTACATCAGCTAGGGTGATATAGCAGCTTTGATGCGTATCATACAGGCGGCGATTAGGGTATTTTTTAATAATCCGGGTATCGGTCATGCTCATTCTTTACCAAACTTCTGGTGATCAATGTGGTGTGCACTAATTAAGTATATGCATCTTTATTGTATAGGCTATTGTTTTGCCCTGCATACTCTTGATCAATGATTTAAGAGGGAATTTCTGCGGATTTGTTTATTTTATGTGCAGTAGCATAGTCAAGCTATGCTACTGAAGTGTATTCAGCACTTATTTAGTGCATGAATTGACCACCGTTAGCACTAATGTTTGAGCCGGTGATAAAGGCTGCATCATCAGAGGCTAAGAAAGCAGCCACTGCGGCGATTTCTTCAGGTTTGCCTAAGCGTTTTACTGGGATTTGCTCAACAATCGCATTACGAATATCTTCGCGAATCGCCATCACCATTTCTGTGCCGATATAGCCCGGAGAAATGGTATTCACAGTAACCCCTTTACGTACCACTTCTTGGGCTAAGGCCATAGTAAAACCATGTACGCCTGCTTTAGCGGCGCTGTAGTTGGTTTGACCAGCTTGACCTTTTTGGCCATTCACAGAAGAGATATTGATAATACGACCAAAACCACGCTCTGTCATGCCTTCAACGAATTGATGGCAGACATTAAACAAACTGCTTAAATTAGTAGAAATGACCGCTTGCCATTGGTCTGGTGTCATGCGCGTGAACTTAGCATCACGAGTAATACCGGCATTATTGACAATCACATCCACTTGGCCATGATCTTTTAAAATCTGCTCTTTCAGTTCAATACAGGAGTTGTAATCACTCACATTGCAAAAATACAGATCCACATCATAATCTTGAGCTTCAGCCCAAGCTTTCGCTTTTTCTTCTGGCTCGAAGTAAGTTGTAATAATCTTGAAACCGTTAGCTGCTAAACGTTTACAGATAGCGGTGCCAATACCACCGGTACCACCAGTAACTAGTGCAACTTTACTCATAACCAAATCTCCGTTAAACGATGATGTGAAAATCAACAGTAGGACCATACATGATGGAGTATTCACAAGGCTTAGCTAGAACGAGTAGACTCACAAGTCACCCGCTAGGTTGCGCTTGTTGCGCTGCACAAATTAGCATGATATGGTTGAATAGTACAGCCATTTTATCTTTAGGCTGGAGGAGGCCAAGATGAGTTCTAAGCAATGGTCAGAAGAAGCCGTCAAAACATGGCTAGAAGCCCAACAACGCTATTGGTCAACGCTTACGAGTGTGACT
>JBJOOT010000205.1:0-6050 GCA_046051185.1 Pseudomonadota bacterium
AAGACCTGAAGATCTTGAAGAGGCAAGGACATGGTTCAGTGTTGCGCTAATCCTAAGGTAGCCAGAATTTTGTCACCTCCTTGAGCTAATAAGGATTCCGCGATGGCTATGCCTAGAGTCTCTGGATCTTGAGCAGAGCCGACTAGTTCTGCTCTAAACAAGGCTGAACCATCTGGATGACCTAATAAACCACGCATGCGTAATTGTTCCCCCGCTAATTCAGCAAAACCCGCAATCGGTACTTGGCAGCCACCGTGTAAACGTTGATTCATAGCACGTTCGGCACGTACTCGAATGAAGGTTTCAGGGTGAATGAGCGGAGTAAGTAAATTTTCTACCCGAGGATCATTGACTCGGCATTCAATGCCTATTGCACCTTGTCCTACCGCTGGTAGGCTTTGTTCCGGTGATAGATAAGCTGTAATGCGTGCCTCAAATTGCATTCTCAGCAATCCCGCTGCTGCCAGAATAATCGCGTCATATTCGTTATTATCGAGCTTAGCGAGCCGCGTATGGATATTACCGCGTAAATCTTTAGTTTTAAGTTCAGGATAGCGGGCTAGCAATTGCATTTGGCGGCGTAAGCTACATGTACCGACGATTGCACCGGCCGGTAGCTCCTCTAAAGAGCGATAATTATTGGACACAAAAGCATCACGAGGGTCTTCTCGCTCCATAATGACGGCTAGATGCAAACCTTCTGGAAACTCCATAGGGACATCTTTCATGGAGTGCACGGCTATATCAGCACTACCTTCTAAGATGCCTAGCTCAAGTTCTTTAACGAATAAGCCTTTGCCGCCGATACGTGATAGGGGGCTATCGAGGATTTTATCACCACGAGTAGTCATACCGACCAGTTCAATTTGTAAATCGCTATGTAAAGCTTGTAAGCGAGCAGCAACATGCTCAGCTTGCCATAAAGCAAGTGGGCTGGTGCGGGTGGCAATGCGGATAATTTCAGCCATAGGGTGGTAGGGAAGCCATTAAAGTGTTAGCACTTTACGGTAAATAATTTGAGACTTCCAGCAGCGCCTATCAGCTACAGGAAATAGACTAAGTTTGGCGTTAAGCGTAAGGCACTAAATAGCGTACATCTATATAGCAAGAGGGGCGATGTGATAACGGTGGATAAATATGCAGCCAGTAGCGATCATCCCGTTTAAGCATGCCTTCTTCAAGAGCAACTAAATCGACGAGGCTGCCGTTATATAAACGAATCATGACCTCAGCATTTTTAGCGGGTGAGCGTCGACATTCAATCGGAGCATAGTCAATGGACGCCGTATTCACTTTGTAAACCGTTGCAATTGGACGGCTACTGATGTCTGCAATATTTAATAGATTACCATTATCAGTGCAAGCAGTGAGCCAAGTAGTGATGAAGGTAGTGAAAAAATAAAATAGGCCTCTCATGCGGTACTCGCTTGTTTTTTACATACATCCCTATTAATCACCACGGCGCTTGGGTAATTTGCTAAATCATTTGCTCTATTTGGCTTACCGCGTGGTTTTCAGCAATGGCTTTTGGAGTGGAAGCGATGTTTTTACTTCTTATCGGTCATTCACGGTTGAAACCCACAGGCATTCTGGCTTTAATGAGCGCAATTTAACTTTGGGTGTCAGAAGTAGGAGCGAATATGAAAATTCTAGTGGTTGGCAGTGGTGGGCGTGAGCATGCTTTAGCGTGGAAATTAGCCCAATCCCCACGGGTGAGTGAAGTGCTCGTTGCCCCGGGTAATGCGGGTACTGCTCGGGAACCCAAGATGCGTAACTTAGCGATTGCAGCTGAAGATCTTGATGCCTTGGTGTCTTATGCACAAGAACAAGCCATTGATTTAACCGTTGTTGGCCCTGAGGCACCTTTATCTAAAGGTATTGTGGATCGGTTTCGTACTGCCGGTCTGCGTTGCTTTGGCCCGAGCCAACAAGCCGCTCAATTAGAATCTTCTAAAGCCTTTGCCAAAGATTTCTTAGCGCGTCACCAGATTGCGACCGCTGAATACGCTAATTTCACAGAGTTAGAGCCTGCGATTGCGTATATTCGTGCTAGGGGTGCGCCGATTGTGATTAAGGCGGATGGTTTAGCAGCAGGGAAGGGGGTGATTCTGGCTCAAACTGAAGATGAGGCGATAGCGGCTGTGCAAGATATGCTTGCAGGGAATGCCTTTGGCGCTGCGGGTAGTCGAGTGGTCATTGAGGAATTTTTAGTTGGTGAAGAGGCCAGTTTCATTGTGATGGTCGATGGCGAGCATGTCTTAGCGATGGCGAGCTCTCAAGATCACAAAGCGCGCGATAATGGTGATCAAGGTCCAAACACGGGGGGGATGGGGGCTTATTCACCCGCTCCGGTGGTGACACCCGCGATGCATGAGCGCATTATGCAGGAAGTGATTTATCCAACAGTACGGGGTATGGCAGAGGATGGGATTCGCTATACCGGCTTCTTGTATGCGGGAGTGATGATTACAGCAGACGGTACGCCAAAAGTTTTAGAGTTCAATTGCCGCTTTGGCGATCCTGAAACCCAGCCAATTATGATGCGTTTAAAATCAGATTTTGTTGAGTTACTTGAAGCCGCTTTAGATGAGCGTTTAGATCAAGTCACAGCAGTATGGGATAGCCGTGCAGCAGTAGGCGTGGTATTGGCTGCCGGTGGTTATCCTGAGGCGTATGCTAAGGGTGCCGTGATCAATGGTTTAGCTGAGGCTTCGCAATTAGCGGGTAAAGTCTTCCATGCAGGAACGGCTGATCATGCGGGGCAAGTGGTGACGAATGGTGGGCGTGTGTTAGCTGCTGTAGGCTTGGGTAAAACTGTGACGGAGGCGCAAGCGCAAGCGTATCAATTGGTCAAGGCGATTCACTGGGATCTAATGTATTACCGGACGGATATTGGTCATCGGGCGATTGCGCGTGAACAAGCACAGCATTGATAGGGTTTTTGCTCACGAGTGACTGGAGATGTGTTAATTTAGCACTTTAACCTTAACGTAAAGGTCAACTACTATGAGCACAGTAAACTCTAAAGCCCATTCAGTCGTCAGTTATCCTGATCTGCCTATCCCTGCAGGGGGAGAAATCGTCGAGGTGGCAACGGGTGTTTACTGGATACGTATGCCGTTGCCCTTTGCGCTTGATCATATCAATCTGTGGCTCTTGAAAGACGGTGATGGTTGGGTGCAGGTAGATACGGGCTTAGTTGAAACGAGTGTGATTGAGTATTGGCGTACTCTTTTTGAAAAGTATTTAGGCAATGCGCCCGTTAGGCGTTTGATTGTAACTCATCTACACCCTGATCATGTGGGTTTAGCGGGGTGGCTAGCCCATGAATGGGGTGCGAGTTTGTATATGTCGCGTACAGAGTATTTACTCTGTCGTACTTTATTATCCGATATGCATAAAGAAGCCCCTGAGGCAGCGATCCGCTTTTATCGGCATGCAGGATTTGATGAGGAGGCGATTGGGATTTATCGGGCGCACTTTGGGGGGTATGGTAGTTTTGTCGGGGCTTTACCGGATGCCTATCAGCGCTTAGTGCAGGGCGATAAGCTGACGATTGATGGGCTTGAGTGGGAGGTCATTATCGGGCAAGGCCATAGCCCTGAGCATGTCTGCCTTTATTGTGCTGAGAAAAAAATCTTCATCGCAGGTGATCAACTCCTACCGACGATTTCCTCGAATGTCAGTGTTTGGCCGCTTGAGCCTAATTCCAACCCACTCAAAGATTGGATTGATTCTTGCCATCTACTGCGGGCGCGTTTACCTGAAGATGTTTTGGTGCTACCTGCCCACGGTAAACCTTTTTACGGTGCACATCCCCGTTTAGACAGTTTGATTGCTGAGCATGAGCAAGCATTGAGTGATTTATATACCTTATGCGTTGAGCCTAAGCGCGTGATGGATGTATTTTCAGTCCTATTCAAAAATCCAGTAACGAAACGTACATTGATTTTTGCGACCGGAGAAGCACGGGCGCATTTGAATTATTTGGTGCAAGCAAGGAAGTTGCAGGTAGACGTGGATGAGAAGGGTGTGGGGTATTATCGGCAGGTTTTATAAACCTGCTAATCTGCCTAAGGGGATAGTCAATAGCTTTACCGCTGCCTTCTCTCCAACTGACAGTACATGCTATGTAGAGTTTTTGCTAAACTACATCTAATGTGACTAAGAATTTAGATATATTGATGCCCGCACGCGATATTTATCATTCAGCTGTACGTCATTCCTTAGAAAAAGAGGGGTGGATAGTAACCGACGACCCTTATACTTTACGTGCAGGTGGTTTCCTGATGTATATCGATTTAGGGGTAGAGCGACTCATTGTTGCGGAAAATGGTTTTGAAAAAATAGCTGTTGAAGTAAAGTGTTTTAA
Source organism: Pseudomonadota bacterium (assembly GCA_046051185.1). Lineage (GTDB taxonomy): Bacteria > Pseudomonadota > Gammaproteobacteria > Thiotrichales > Thiotrichaceae > Thiolinea. The sequence continues at coordinate 4,373 of JBJOOT010000205.1, forward strand.
TCAAAACTCAGATATTAGTGAGTTTCACTCTGCCTTGGGTCAGTATATTAATTACAGTATCGCTTTAGCTGAACAAGAGCCAGATAGGGTTTTATATTTAGCCGTTCCCTATAATACGTATGAAACCTTTTTCTCTCAACGCTTTATAGAGTCGGTTATTAAGCGTAATAATGTTAAGTTAATTGTGTTTAAACCTGATGATGAGGTTATTGTTAAATGGAGAAATTAACTCTTTATCGTCAAGCTATTAAGGAGTTAATTAGTAACTATGCGTTACTATCTCCTTCCCGTGGTGAGGTAGAAACTCAGGTAATTTTTGATGATGAACATGGGCATTATCAATTAATGTTTGTAGGTTGGGAACGTGGTTTGCGGGTATATGGAGCAGTAATTCATATTGATTTAATCAGCAGTAAAGCTTGGTTGCAATATAATGGAACTGAATTGGATTTGGCTCAGGAGTTAGTGGATAAAGGTATTGCCCGCGAAGATATAGTCATCGGGTTTCAACCAGCCAATTTGAGAAAGTATACTAATTTTGCAGTTGTTTAAAATACTTATATCGATAGTACTAATCATAAGTCCTCTAACCGACGATTTTTGCGCCCCGTTCTTAAGATTTGCAGGACGAACATAGCTGCCCATGTAGCGACCGTCGATTTCCACTTCACCCTCTAATTGTTCATGAGCAGTGTTATCGATAAGGATTCATGTAGCTTGTGCATTAAGACAAAGGCGGTCTTGTATTGTACGTTTAAATCACGACTAAGCCGTAAGGCAGAGAAGCCTTTAGCGGTATTGGTGAGTAAGGCAATCACCGCGATATAGTGATGGGCAAATAATGTGCCTGAGGTTCACGCTAAAGGTGTGGTTGCAGTCCTTGCAACGCCATTGCTTGCGGGTTTTTAGGAAGTATTGCTTTGCACAACTACCACAGCAAGAGCAAATCGCTTCACCATCCGTTTCAACCCAGCGTGCCTTCTTGTATATATCAAACGCTTCGTCATCGCTCAAGGCAAATATTTCCATCAGCGATAGGCTGTGAGCCTTCACACTGAGTAGAAAATGCTGATCTTGGCGTTTCATAAGTTCTCTTGCGGATTTACTAGATACTATAATAATAGTGCGATTTAGCACTAATGGCAAGATAATTAGTGCAGATTCGCACTTTTGTTGATATGCTCAATTAATATTCAGACACACGAGCAATAAAAATGGAAAAAACCGACTTTGCGAAGATGTTGAGAGAACTGAATGAGCTTGGCGTTAATGATTACAAACTAGCTGAACTAACAGGTATTGAGCGTAGTAAGTTAACCAAGCTGAGAAATGGCACTAAACAACAGCCATATTATGATGATGGCATGGCTATCGTAGACGTCTATCAGAAATATAGGACCGCTAGGTTGATAGCTATGGAATAGTATAAGGTAAATTAATGTCAGATAAAGCAAGAGATTATAGTAGATCAACTATACGAAGACTGGATACCTTATCGGGAGGCGTCTGTGCAGCTCCAAACTGTGATCGAAAATTAATAGCCAAAGATAAAAAGTCTATTATTAGTAAAATATGCCATATAGAGGCAGCTAGTGAAAATGGGCCGCGATATAATGCAAAAATGACTGACGAGGAACGAAGAAGCTTTGAGAATTTAATATTATTGTGTGATGAATGT
>JBJOOT010000206.1:0-6030 GCA_046051185.1 Pseudomonadota bacterium
CCTCATCATTCTTGATTCTTAAACTAGGCTCGAACTAGCCTCGGCTTGAAGCTCGGTCGCCTACATACGCTTTGGGGGACTCTTAAAACACCCCTTCGCGCTTTAATTGTTGTTCTAGCACAGCAATCTGAACATCTAAATCAAAATTATTGTTTTCTAAGAGTTTAGTTTGCTGCTCTTGAAAGGTTTGCTCAATCGAGTCTAAGACTCGGTTGAAATCAGTATCTAAAGCTGTGGTCGTACCTTGTTTGTTATTTTGGCTTTTCGCATAACCTTGGGCGACTTTTTCCGTGCCATCCAAATAGACTTTTAAAAACTTCCGTGCCCGTGATAAGCGAGTTGGGTCTTCTTCAATCGTATGAATAATTTCACGAGCTTGAGTGGTGATCCGCTCTAAACGTTGGCTATAGTCGGGATTACGAATGGAGCGCCGCGCATCTTCTATCGACTTAATCCGAATTTCTGCTGCATCGAGCGCTTCAATGATTTCATCAACGGTAACGCCGAGGGAAATTCCGCCAGCTTTATCCTGTCGTGGATCCAGCCCATACGATAGCGCAAATCCTAAGAAAGTCGCAGCACCCATCATGACCGAGGCAATAACCCCATAATCAGCACCGAGCCAAGCTAATACGCCAGTGGTAGCTGAGGCAAAAAGGGCAGCTACTGTTTTAAACGGAGTTTTGGGGGCGCGAGCGATTTTACGGCGTTGATAGTCTGCTTCTAGTTTAAATCCACGTCGGGCAATGGTAGCTGCCAACATATAAGCGGCAAAGGCACCACCTAATACCAAAGTGCTACTCACCTTACCCGCTACTAAAGCAGCAATTGCACCAATTAATAATGGAAATGGCAAAAAGTAGAGTAATAAACCTCTAATATTAGTTCGTACTTGGTGTGCCGCTTCACTAGCAGTAGCAGTAGCAGCAGCGACCGGTGCGTAACGTTTAGCTTTTGATATAGGGGTAGGCATCTAGCTCCTCACACAAATAAATGGATGACGGCTTGCAAACTTACTAAACCTATCGTCGCTGTTAGCAGTAAAAAGCCCACGGTTTTTCTTAGTGCATAATTCATCTCTATTTTACCCTTAGCTTATGCCTGTTTAAGCTGTCAATCGGTTAGCCACGCTGTTATTGGTATCTAGGTATATAATTCTAGGCAATACTAGGTAAAGCGAAAAGAAACTACAAGTAGAACTAAGGTTACCAAGTAAGTTAGGCTTGAGTGCTTTGCTCTTGATCAGTTGCCAAGCAAACACCAAAGATGAGGGGGGGGGATGAAATTTAGAATAAGTGCTCAAAGCTTAAGCCTAGTCTTTGGATTATTTGGATTTCTTAGGGGAACCACTATGGTGGTTTTCTTAAATATTGATATTTTTCATATATTTTATGTTATGTAAAATTAATAAATTCTACAGATCCTACACAACCTTATCTAGTCACTAACTTAGTCTAAACTAACAAGCTACTCTCTCAATTCACTAAAACCAGCTATCAAACAATAAAATATTGACCGCACTACCAGCGACAATATCGCCTGTATCTCGTTCTAAGACAATAAAGCAATTCGCCTGACTCATCGAGCGCAACAGATGGGATTCTTGCTTGCCAGTGCTACGAACTTGATAGCCGGATGCCGTTTCAGTGTAAATACCGCGTTGAAACTCTTTGCGTCCGGGTGCTTTTTCGAGTGGACTTAAAGTAATCGCTGAGTGTAAGCGGGGTTGAACAAAACTCATTCCGGCTAGTTTTAAAATAGCAGGGCGTACAAACAGCAAAAAGGTTGCCATGACTGATACGGGATTGCCAGGTAGCCCAAAGAATACACAATTGCCGAGTTTACCTTGTGCGAGTGGTTTACCGGGTTTCATCGCCATTTTCCAAAAATTAATTTCACCCAGTTTTTGTAGACTACGTGTCACAAAATCAGCCTCACCGACTGAAACACCACCGCTAGTAATTAATAGATCGGCTTGTTGTTGAGCTTGAATAAAAGCCTGTTCAATGGCCTCTGCTTGATCAGGAATAATACCTAAATCAATTAATTCCACTGGTAAGCTTTGCAACAAGGCTTGTAGGGTATAACGATTACTATCGTAAATTTGCCCCCATGCTAAGGGTGTGCCGACGGTTTGTAATTCATCGCCGGTTGAAAGAAAAGCAATGCGGGGTTTACGAATAACCTTAATCATCGGAATGCCTAAGGACGCAATCAGGCCTAGATCTGCAGCGGTTAATTTGCGCCCTATTTCGAGAATAATCTCTCCTTGCTTGAAATCATCCCCCGGATAACGCACGTTTTCACCGTAGTTAGTTTGGGTATGTAAGCTAATCTGTTCAGCCAATTGGCTGGTATTTTCTTGCATTTCAACGGTATCTGTACCCTCTGGCAAACAAGCCCCCGTCATAATACGGACACATTCGCCAAGTTGTACTTTACCTAAATAGGGGCGACCCGCCCAAGAAATACCTATTTGCCGTAAGCTTGTGGTCGTGGCTAGATTCTTGTGGGCAAAAGCATAGCCATCCATTGATGAATTACGATGCGGTGGTACATCAAAACCTGCTTGAATCGTTTCAGCCAGTAGCCGCCCATTGGCTTGGCTCAGCTCAAGCACTTCTATCTCAGTAATGGCTTGAATAGTCGCTAAGATGCGTTCTTGAGCCTGCTCAACGGTTAGCGTGGTTTCAGGTAAAACATCACAAGTTACAGGGGCGGACATTCCGACAATCCTTCAACATTCAACAAAGTGTTTAGTGTGACGAGCCTGCAGCGTGCAAACAAGTTTTGTTTTTAAGATTTCAGCGGAGTTGGGGATTAATTTAAGAGTAATGAGCATGCTAGGTTTTAATAACTTAACACAATTAGTGATGTAACTTTTGTATGGGCGACACTAAAATTACAAACATAATAGAACGAGGGTACAAGCGATGAGGGTGATGGTTTTAGGGAGTTATGTGCAAGCACATTGCTTGGTTGTGCCTGCTTTACCGGTTAGAGATGCTTCGATTCATGCTTATGATTATTGGCAAGAGCATGGTGGCAAAGGTTTGAATTTAGCAGTTGGCATGCATCGTTTAGGTTTGACAGTCAGCTTATTATTGGCGGTGGGTGATGATGCGGCGGGGAGAGCGGTTCATGAATTCTTACAAACAGAAGGCATCTCGACTCAGCATGTTTTGAAGTTAGGCGCGCATTCTGGTTTAGGTGTTGGTTTAATTAGTGCGAATACAGGCAATCTAATTGCTGTATTTTCAGGAGCTAATCATTTGTTAAATGCAGCTCATATTGCTGCCTTGACCGAGGAGATCACCTTGGCAGAAATAGTTTGTGCACAGTTTGAAATCCAGCCAGAAGTCGTATTAGCCGCCTTTCAATTAGCGAAGCGCTCTCAGGTAAAAACACTACTGAATCCATCCCCTTGGCAAAAGCCGAGTACAGAATTGCTAGCCTTGACCGATATTTTGATCTTAAATGAAGTAGAAGCACAATTAATGTTCGAGTTAACAGATGCTACGACTCTAAATCAGCAAACATGGTGTAATCTGAATGTGAGTGCTTATTGGGCGGGGGAATTATTGATTATTACTTTGGCAGAGCGGGGAGCAATTTTATTCCGCCAAGATCAAGCACCGCTCTATATCCCCGCTTGGCAGATTTTACAAATTGATCCGACAGGGGCGGGCGATGCTTTTACGGCAGGTTTAGTTTATGCATTAGTGCAGCAGAAAACCGATACTGAGGCGCTAATTTTTGCTAATGCCTGTGGAGCGTTATTGGCTCAACAGGCCGGAGTGCTCGCAGTTTTGCCCCCACTCAGCACTGTAGAGGCCTTTATGCAGCAGAGTTATTCGCCACTTTTAGGGTAATACGATAAGTATAAGCATCCCCACGGAAAGTTCCTTCTACATATTCAATCATTTGTCCCGTATTTGTATAAGTCCGCCGCTTTAAGAGTAAGCAAGGGCCAGGCTCGCGGAATTGGAAGCTTTCCATTTCATCAGGGTCACTCATGGTAGCTTCAATAGATTGTTCACCATGCTCTAAACTTAAGCCACATTCTGTTTGTAAAAAATTATAAACAGAGCCACTCATATCCCATTTTGCAAGCTTAGGCGCTAGACCTAAATCATACCAAGCCACTTCACGGGTCATTGGCAGCTCGTTGGCTAAACGTAGCCTGACGACTTTTAAAAAGCGAGCAGTGGACGGGCGATTAAAGATAGAGGCGATGACCCGATCACTAACCACACGATGTTCTAAGAGTTGCGTGGAAGGCTGCATCCCTAACTCAAGCATTTCTTCGGTAAAGCCTTTGAGTTTTCCGATTTCAGGATTAATCCGTGGTGGCGCTTTAACCATTACGCCTGCTCGGCCATGCGTACTAATATAGTCTTGATCTCGCAATTCATCATAACAACGGCGAATCGTGGTGCGACTTAACTGCAGGGCTTCTGCTAGGGTACGCTCAGAGGGCAAGCTAGCGCCATCTTGTAGCTCACCAGCTTGAATCATACTAATAATTTGGCGCTGTAATTGGCGATAGACAGGTTCAGATATACCAATGTCGGGTCTTAAGCGGCGAATAAATGCAGCGCTATCATTGGCCGCTTGTATAGCAGGAGGAGTCTGTGGATTGCGCACGGTTATAGTCATAATGTTAAGGCCCTTGTGTCGAGTCAATGACGAGGCAAGCCTATCATAAAAAACATCAAAAATTGTAACTAGCTGTGGAAAAACTAAGGTATTTAATTACCTTTACTGGCGGCTGAAAGAGAAGTATGGCCACAAGTACCGTGCGAATTTTGCTTTTATTATAAATGCAGGTACTCGTAGCTGAAGAAGTATTATTGTTAAAATTATACACCTATCCAAGTGCGACCCTGGTTTTTCATACTCTCTAGCCCAAAAGTACGAGATATAAGTGTTTTAGCCCTTGCTAATTTTAACTCTATGATTTATAGGGTTATTTAGCTTATTGTTCTTCGCTGCTCGCTATCCGTTGCGTTATTTTTATTCCATGTGCGCAGAGTAAATCTAAAGCGCTTAATTAAAACTTAATCGTTGAGAATTGAATTAAAAGAGTTTTACACAATCCGATGACTCACAAATTTGCTCATATCATCTAAGATGTCCCAGCCTCGTCGAAAGCCTAAACCACAAGCCTCCCAAGCATAAAATACCCCCGCTTGATAACTGCGGCCTTCCCGATCTTGAGGAAACTCTGCAAAGGCTTGATAAATCTTATGATAATTATCATATACCCCCCCTAAAGCTTTGAGAGGGCGACCCGCTGCATCTAGGATGGTGGTATTAGCACCCTCACGCCCAAACATGGTTTTAGAGACTTGTTTTTTGCCATGTAATGGTTCGGTACGGGTTTCGAGCAAATAGGGGGAGTTTGGAAATAGATCGTACAGTATTTTCATAATGCCCTTACTTTGGAAGAGCAAGGTATACGCGGGATTAAGCAGTGTGCAGGTTTGCTTGCGACTAATATCATCGAGAATGCCGGTGATGCCATCAGTTTGTAGTGCAATATCCTCCCATGGATAAAGTTTGAACCAATAATCAAAGCGCGTATGGCGAGGGTTGAATACACCCTCTTCTTCAGAGAAAGCCGCTTCATTCATATAACAATAATCCGTTTGGAAACCTGCATCGCTAGCCATTTGCTGAAGAAAGCGAGTGGTGGTCTCATCTTCGGGTAGATCTGCAAGGCTAGAAAATAAAATATTTTGATATTGGTAATAGTGAGCAAAATTTTCCGGTGCATCTTCGCCAGTGAGTAGGCGTTGGAAATTTTTTTGAATCGCCTCATAGAGATTATTAAATTGACTGGCCTCGTCCATGCCATTGGCTTTCAACAAAGCCCATTGCAGGACGGCAGTTTCAAACAGACTCGTGGGGGTATCTGCATTAAATTCAATAGACCTCTTGCGAAAATAGCCTAATAGCTTATCCTAGAGAGATGACCTATGAATCCATTAAAGACTTATCCGCCACGGCGTTTCGCCGGAGTGTGGG
>JBJOOT010000207.1:0-6002 GCA_046051185.1 Pseudomonadota bacterium
AGTCGCGTTGCTCTTCGGCGATTATCCCCAGTTGGTGGTAGGTACTCGCCGCGCCGTGTTCGTTGCCGTGTTTTTCATCAATCGAGAGCGCTTGCTTGTACCAGCGTTCCGCCGCCGCATAGTCGCGTTGTTTTTCGGCGATCATTCCCAGTTGGTGGTAGGTCATCGCCGCACCGTGTTCGTTACCCTGCTTTTCATTGATCGAAAGCGAATGCTTGTACCAGCGTTCCGCCGCCGCATAGTCGCGTTGCTCTTGGGCGATTATCCCCAGTTGGTGGTAGGCCTTTGCTTCCCATTCGGGCTTACTAACCCGCTTACTTTCAGCGGCAAAATTTTCAAACAGGTGGCTTGCACCTGCGTAGTCACGGGTGTGCTGGGCATAAGCGGCGAGGCTTTGGGTCAGGGCGGCGACATACACATCCATGCCCAAGGTTTGCGCCCATGCCAGTGCGTGGTGGAAGTTGCCGCCATGCAGGGTGAAGGGGAAACGCTGTTTGTGCAGTGGTTTCGGCGCGAGATTATCGGCAAAGCTGCCCATGAAAGCGACGAAGGCGCATTGCCGTGCCGTGCTGGGCGGATGCCTGCGGCTCAGGTGATGGTGCAGGGCAGGGTGCATCCTATGGATGTTTTGCCCCAAGTGATGCAGCAATCCGGCGGCTTCCAGTATGGTGAAGCAAGCGGCAAGCTGTGGCAGGGCAGCCGTATCCTCTGCCTCTTTCAACATAAACTCCAGATAATCACGATCAACAAACTGCTGATGCAACCCAACCAATTGCAGAATAGGTGCAAATGCTTCCGGCAAGCCTTGATCAAAAATACTCAGGGCGGCAAAAATCCGGCGGGTACTGTCGTCGCCCTCCTGCCCTGCAAACTGTTGTTGGAGTTCTGCCAACAGGTCGGCGGCTTTGCGTTCGTCCAAGCGTAGCAAAATGGCACGAATAGCCAGCGGATGCCCGTCGAGTTCCTTGAGGAGGGCGATGAAATCCTGATGCTTGCGGTCGATCTTCAAGCCCAAATCCGCCACCACCGCATTGCAATACTCCCACAATTCTTCACCCTGCAAGCCGGAGAGCGGCAGGCGGTAACATTCCTGCGGGGTCAACCAATTTTCCGGTGAACGACTGGTAATCAACACCTTGGTTTTGCCACCCCGCAATGCTTTAAGCAATTTTTTTAGCAACTGGCGATCATCATCGCTTAATAATGCGGTGACTTCCGTACCCGCAATGCCGGAGGCAGACTCGAAATTGTCCCACACCAACAAAAACGGCTGTTCGCGCAACACTTGTGCCAAAGCCGTGAGCTTTTGTTCCAGCGGGGCAGCGCGGGCATGTGTGCCAAACAGCGCATCCACCAGTGTATTGATGACGTATTCGGCATTGCGGATAGCCTCGAAGCTAAACCAGAATGTTCCTGCCCCCAAACCATTCGTATCTCGTAACCAGTGGAGAAAGCCTTTCGCCAAGGTGGTTTTGCCCACCCCCGCCATGCCGTGGATTAGGAACGCGGCTTGGGCTTGCTGCAAGCGGGCGCGTTCTAAGGCTTGTACGGCACGTTCCCGCCCAATGAAACCGTAATCGCCTAATTCACGCGCTTCTTCCGGTAGCGGGTTATCAGTATCTAAGTTTGGCAGGGAAGGTTTTTGGGTAAAGGCAGGCAGTGTCACTGCATCTTGTTGATACAAAACAGGTACTAACCAATCCTGCAAGGGAAATGTACCCCGTACACAAACCCGCCCATCCTGCGCCCGCATCGCTTGCCGCCCAGCACGGGTGGCTTCTGCTACCTTGCCACTGGTCAATAAACGCTGATAGAACGCGGGTACAAATTGCTGCGCCCCACTCACATACAGGTTATAGCCCATCGCCACCACGCTACGAATGCCCGCTTTCAACAATGCCGCTGCCACCGACGCAAAGGGATCATCAGCACGTTCGTCAATCCGTGCCGACTGGCAAGCATTCAACACCATAATCGGGATGCGGTATTCAGCAATCAGTTGAGTCAATTGTTCAGCCGTAACAGGCGCAGGTTCAGCTTGATCATCTTCAAAGATCAACATGCCTTGTAAACCCTTGAAAGCGTGCGGCGAACCCGTATGCCCCGCCTCACCATAGCCGCCATGCCCATCAAAATGCACGATATGGTAAAAGCCCTTGCGCTCATACAAGGTTTGGCGCAATTGCTCAAAAGTCGGTGGGCGTAACACGTCAATATGCACGGGTAAGTGTTGTTTGCGTAGTAATTCGATCATAGGGCGCGATAGCGCGTGAAAGCCCACATCGTTATCACCATTGGGGCGAGCAATCACCAATAGGATATTGATACAGTCTCGTGGCAGATTATCCGGCAAGGGTAGCGGGTCGTGTACCTTGTCTACCTGACGTTCAATCCGGCAAGTATGCGCCAAAGTCGCACCGTCGGGATCACGCAAGGCTTCCCAAGGCCAAGCCAAGATACGCGGATCATTACTAGCAATTTTCAAGGTGAGGTTTTCTAACCCCTGTTGACGAGCTGCATCAAACCACAGCAAGGCTTGCCCCTGAAATAGCGTAGTAAAACAGTGTTCACCCCAGCTTTGCAATGCATCCTGTACCCGTTCAGCGGTAAAGGTTTCAGGATCAAACGGGTAGTCGAGGAATTTCTCCAGATACCAACGTAAATCCTGTTGCAGGTTGCTGTTGGGGCGGCCTTCGACAGCGGTCTGTTCCGGCGGGGTCAATGTGACGGGCGATGAATGCTTGCCATCACCCAAGCGGGCAACGACGAACTGCGGTTGATCGCCCTGATAACCAATGTGGCTGATTTGTAGATAGCTTGTCATAGAGAACCCCGTATTTTATAAGGGCTAGGATAAATACATAGACTTAATTCAGCAAACTCTCTGTTGAGTCTAAAAAAGAGTTAAGATAAATACCAAGACGAGCCAGACTAAATCTATAGGAGGAAACCATGTCCAAGCGACAGCTGATTGACCGTTTTGGGCGGCGTATTAATTATGTACGTTTGTCAGTGACGGATCGTTGCGATTTTCGCTGTGTGTATTGCATGGCAGAGGATATGGTGTTTGTGCCGCGTGAGCAGCTACTGACTTTAGAGGAAATGAGTCGGATTGGACGTGCTTTTGTGCATTATGGCGTCAGTAAAATTCGCCTCACGGGGGGCGAACCGCTGACTCGGCGGAATGTATTGCAACTCTGTGAAGATTTAGGGCAGCTAGAAGGTTTGCGCGATTTCACGATCACTACCAATGGTAGCCAGCTCCCCAAATATGCCGCTGCCTTAAAGCAAGCCGGCATTACCCGCATTAATATTAGCCTCGATACCCTTAAGCCTGATCGTTTTAAAGCACTGACACGCACGGGTGAAATTGAGCAGACCTTAAATGGGATTGAGGCTGCCTTAGCCCAAGGCTTCAAGCGTATTAAGCTGAATGCGGTGATCCTAAAACATCGCAATCACGATGAAGTGATCGATTTAGTGGAGTTTGCCCGTGACAAGGGCTGTGATATTTCCTTTATTGAGGAAATGCCCTTGGGCGTGATCGGTGATCATGATCGTGCTGAAGCCTATTATTCCAGCGATGAAATCTTAAGGGATTTACGCACCCGCTTTGATTTGCAAGCAATTGCTGAGCAAACTGGGGGGCCTTCTAAATATTATTCTTTTCCTGATCATGCCAGCCGTGTGGGTTTTATTTCGCCACATAGTCATAATTTTTGCGGGGATTGTAATCGAGTACGTGTGACGGTAGAGGGGCGCTTATTGCTCTGTTTAGGTCAGGAGCATTCGGTGGATTTACGGCGGGTCTTGCGTGCTCATCCTTTAGATGATCAACCCCTCTATGATGCTTTGGAAAAAGCGATGCAGATTAAACCACAAGGGCACGAATTTAATCTGCAAGCCCAGCCAGTCTTATTTAGGCATATGAATGCAACGGGCGGTTGAGTGAGCTTCAACCCTAAAAAAATCCAGCTTATTGTGAGTAAGCTTCTATTCTGCCTATGCTGCGGGCGCAAGCTATCTGTAAACTAGAAAGGATAATTATGAAGCTGTTAGAACCGATGCCGTTGGGTGAATTAAGTCTCGCTAACCGTGCTATTATGGCTCCTTTAACTCGTGCTCGTGCAGGGATGGAGCATTTACCGAATTCCTTAATGGCGGAGTATTATGCCCAACGAGCCAGCGCGGGTTTGATTATCACCGAATGCACCATGATCCTAGCCAATACCTCGGCATTTATTGCAGAGCCGGGTATTTATTCAGCGGAACAAGTAGAGGCGTGGAAGCAGGTCACTCAAGCCGTACATGCTCAAGGTGGCAAGATTTTTCTACAAATTTGGCATGCAGGTCGGGCAGCTCATCCAAATATGTGTAATGGGCAACAACCGATTTCAGCCAGTGCTATTGCGATTCAAGGTGATACTCACACTCCACAAGGTAAAGCGGCCTATGTCCAGCCTCGGGCGGTCAGTACCGATGAAATTCAAGGGTTAGTCAAAGCATTTGCCCAAGCTGCGCGTAATGCGATTCGAGCGGGTTTTGATGGGGTTGAAGTGCATGCTGCCAATGGTTATTTAATTGACCAGTTCTTGCGTGATGGCTCGAACAAGCGTACGGATGCTTATGGTGGCTCAGTGGAGAATCGGGCGCGGTTCTTGTTTGAAGTGCTCACAGCCGTTTCCGCTGAAATTGGTAGTGAGAAAGTGGGTGTGCGGTTATCGCTTTTAAATAGCTACAACAGCATGATCGATAGTGATCCAGTCGGTTTAGCTAGTTTCTTAGGCGAGCGCTTGACTGAGTTCAAATTAGCATATGTACACATGATGCGTAGTGATTTCTTTGGTGTACAAAAGGGTGATGTACTTACCCCCATGCGTGCAGCTTATCAAGGGGTGATCATCAGCAATATGGGCTATAGTGCTGAAGAAGCAGAACAAGCGATTGCTAATGGTCAAGTTGATGCCGTTGCGTTTGGCACCGGTTTCTTAGCAAATCCCGATTTGCCTGAGCGGATTCGTAAAGGTGCTGCTTGGAATCCACCGAATCCAGCGACTTTCTATACCCCAGGTGCGGCAGGATATACAGATTATCCCGTGCTGTAAGTGCCGAAGTTTAGGCTAGCTATGTTTAATCCGTGGCTAGCTTTTATATTAGATTACGGTGTTACTCTGTGTTTAGTGTTAAGGCTTGATATGAGTCAAGGCAGCTTGTATTTAAGCGACCTAGGTTAGAAGCTTTGCTTTAGAGGTGTCATCGTTCATGTTGCAAATCACGGAGTCAAAAACTTCTTCCTCGCGTTTCGCTCTCTGGCAATTAGGTTTTCGCCCTTTCTTTTTCGCGGCCAGTTTGTTTGCAGTAATCGGTACGGCTATTTGGACGGCTATCTATAGTTTCCAATGGGGCGGTTTACTAGCCGCGTATCCCGCGATGACTTGGCATGCGCACGAGATGATTTTTGCCTATGCCTTAGCCGTGATTGCGGGGTTTTTGCTGACGGCCGTAAAAAATTGGACGGGGATAGCCACCGTGCAAGGTTATGGCTTGGCCGCTTTGGCGAGTCTTTGGTTACTTGCTCGTTGTTTGCCCTTTACTGGCTTGCCATTGGCATGGACTGCTTTAGCGGATTTAAGTTTTTTAGTCGGTTTATTAATCGCAGTTGCTCGCCCCATTGTCCTTGCTAAGCAATGGACACAAGCGGGGATTCTCGCCAAAGTCTGTTTATTGATCCTTGCTAATACACTGTTTTATTTAGGTTTATTGGGTTATTGGCCGTTGGGATCAGTGATCGGTTTGTACTTGGGCTTTTATTTAGTGATTGCTCTGATCTTGACGATGGGGCGGCGGGTCATTCCATTTTTTATTGAAAAAGGTATCGGTGTTCCCTTTGTAGCTCGGAATTATCGATGGCTGGATCGTGCCAGTTTAGTTCTATTTTTAGCCTTTGCTCTCCTAGATTTAGCCGCGATGAGCACAGGTCAGCCTGTACTGAGATATTTGGT
>JBJOOT010000208.1:0-5930 GCA_046051185.1 Pseudomonadota bacterium
TTTCTTTTGCCCTACAGGCGGGTGAAGCAGCCTATTTACCCTTAGCCCATGATTATTTAGGTGCACCGGTACAGTTAAATCGTGCAGCCACCTTAGCGCAACTGAAGCCTTTATTAGAAGATGAACACTTAGGCAAAATTGGACAGAACCTGAAGTATGATCGGAATGTTTTACTGAATCATGGCATTTGCTTAGCGGGGATCAAGCAAGACACGATGCTAGAGTCTTATGTGTTAGATTCAACCGCAAGTCGCCATGATTTTGATACGCTTTGTGCCCAATATTTACAGCACACCACCATTCATTTTGAAGATATAGCAGGCAAAGGCAAACATCAGCTGAGTTTTAATCAGATCGCTTTAGAGCAAGCGACCCCTTATGCCGCCGAGGATGCCGATTATACTTTACGCTTGCATCAATATTTCTGGCCTCAATTGCAAGCCCTAGAAGAGCAGCGTTTGCTGTATGAGCATCTTGAACTGCCACTCGTACCGATTTTATCGAATATGGAGCGTCAGGGGGTCAAAGTGGATGCCCTCATGCTGAGCCAGCAAAGTCGGGAACTAGAACAGCGCATGAATGAATTGGTTGAGCAATCTTATCAGGTGGCAGGAGAGGTATTTAATTTAGCATCGCCTAAACAGATTCAGGAAATCTTTTTTGATAAACTGGGTTTGCCTATTTTACGGAAAACCCCGAAAGGTCAGCCCTCTACAGCTGAGGATGTTTTAGAAGAGCTAGCGGAGTTAGGGCATGAATTACCAGCTCTGATTTTGGAGTATCGTGGTTTAAGTAAACTTAAATCCACCTATACAGATCGTCTACCGGAGCAGATTAATGTTCGTACCGGACGAGTACACACCTCTTATCATCAAGCGGTCGCAGCTACAGGGCGTTTGTCTTCCTCTGAGCCAAATTTACAGAATATTCCAATTCGTACTCCAGCGGGGCGACGGATTCGCCAAGCCTTTATTGCTGAACAAGGTTGTCGGCTATTAGCTGCTGATTATTCGCAAATAGAACTGCGCATTATGGCGCACTTATCGGGTGATCAAAGTTTATTAGCGGCCTTCGCTCACGGCTTGGATGTGCATCGAGCCACCGCTGCTGAGGTCTTTGGTATGAATTTAGAGTCTGTCACTCCTGATCAGCGCCGTGCGGCTAAAGCAATTAATTTTGGTTTGATTTATGGTATGTCTGCCTTTGGTTTAGCACGGCAATTAAATGTCGATCGGCGTGAGGCTCAAGCCTATGTGGATTTGTACTTTGCTCGTTATCCGGGCGTGAAGGCTTATATGGAAAACACCCGCGAGCAAGCCCGCGCTCAAGGTTATGTGGAAACCTTATTTGGGCGGCGCTTATTTCTACCAGATATTAAAGCGCGACATGCGGCAACTCGCCAATATGCTGAGCGGACTGCAATCAATGCGCCTATGCAAGGTAGTGCTGCGGATATTATTAAAAAAGCGATGATTGCGGTTGATCATTGGTTGCGTGCCAGCCAATTAAAGACGCAAATGATTTTGCAGGTACATGATGAACTGGTCTTTGAAGTCCCTGTGGAAGAGCTAGCTCAGGTCGAGGTAAAGATTCCCGAATTAATGATGCAAGCGGTTAGTTTGTCAGTACCTTTATTAGTGGAAACTGGGGTTGGCTCTAATTGGGATGAAGCTCATTAGAAAAAAGCCCGCTTGATGCGGGCTTCTATCCATCCTTGGAACTAAAGAATTACCACTTAATAGTCACATTCTTGCGCCCGAAGCGCTGTGCCTTGTGGCGATCCATCCCCATATATATATCAATCTTTTTTTCCCAGCGCTGGTGCATTTTGTCCAGTACAAGGAATTCGCCATCTAACCCACTGATTCGAACCTTAGCTCTGCGTTTTAATCCATATTTGTAGAGCAGGTCACGAGAAACAGCAATGGCTTTCATGCCAGGGCGTAAACGATCCCCCCAAGCAGCGAGGTCAGGGGTATTATCCGTCTGACCGGGTAGAGAGTTATAAGCAGTCGCAGTTACGCGAAGACTGGTTGTCGTCTCCTTCTTTCCGGCTGCTAGCGCTGGACTTGAGTAAACAAGCGCCATTACCAGCAAAGCTAGAAAATGGTTAAACAAAGTCATAACAATAACCTAACAGTTTGTTTATAAAAGCAATTCATCCTTTTCACGAGGATTAGTGATGAATCGGGGCGAACTTTAACACGTGAGTCTTGAAGGATGAATAGGCTTAGCCGCCATTTTTTGGATGATAGCTTGCTCGGTAAATGGATGATTTTCATATTTATTTATTTTTTTTATAGGTATATAAAAAACATCAAGGCTAGTTAGCATCAGGCTTGTAGCCGCTATTGACAAATTTGAATATTTATGATCCTTGAAAAAATCAATCATCTATTTTTTAGATTGATCAACCTAAATACTGAGATAAATGTCTCATTAAAACGACAGTATTAAGTCTTTACAACAGTCCAAAAATAAGATTCGACACTATTTTTATGCTAAAATCTGGCCGATTTTTCCTTTCATCAGCCAATATGCCCGAAATTCTGCTTGCCACACTGAATGCTCGTTATAATCATGCTTCCCTTGGTCTTCGTT
The DNA here is from genome assembly GCA_046051185.1 of Pseudomonadota bacterium. Taxonomy (GTDB): domain Bacteria; phylum Pseudomonadota; class Gammaproteobacteria; order Thiotrichales; family Thiotrichaceae; genus Thiolinea. The sequence goes on from JBJOOT010000208.1 coordinate 2,602, forward strand.
ATTTATATGCCAATTTAGGAAGCTTACAGCCGCAAGCTGAACTAATGGAGTTCACCATTGCGATGCGACCGCTGGATATAGCGGAACAAATTTTAGCAAAGCAACCGAAGATCGTGGGCTTGGGCGTTTATATTTGGAATGTGACTGAAACAACAGCAGTAGTCACCCTATTAAAAACCTTAGCCCCGCAGTTAATTATCGTTTTAGGGGGGCCTGAAGTCAGCTATGAAGCGGCAAACCAAAGCATTACAGCATCTGCGGATTATGTCATTAGTGGGGCAGCTGAACAGAGCTTTCGAGATTTATGTCTAGCGGTATTGACCGATGCGCGGCCAGCTGCCAAGTTTATTCAAAGCCCTTTGCTGCCCTTAGCAGAACTCCAGTTGCCCTATGCAGCGTATACCGACACTGATCTTAAGCAGCGTTTTATTTATGTAGAGGCCTCACGGGGTTGCCCATTCAAATGCGAGTTTTGTTTATCGGCTTTGGATAAAACTGCTTATCCTTTTGAGTTAGCACGTTTTTTACAAGCGATGGATCAGCTTTGGCAGCGTGGTTTACGGCATTTTAAATTTGTTGATCGTACCTTCAATTTAAAAATAGCAACAACTCAGGCGATTTTAGAATTTTTCCTAGCCCGCCTAGATGCTGATACTTTTTTGCATTTTGAATTAGTGCCAGATCATTTACCGGATGCTTTAAAAGCTTGTATCCAGCGTTTTCCAGCAGGCAGTTTGCAATTTGAAATTGGTATTCAAACCTTTAATCCCGAAGTACAAGCTTTAATTAGTCGTAAACAAGATAATGCAAAATCCATTGAAAATTTGCAGTGGTTACGTCAAAACAGCACGGCTCATTTACATACTGACTTAATTTTTGGTTTACCCGCAGAGGATTTAGCAAGTTTTGCACAAGGCTTTGATCAGCTAGTGGCTTTACGCCCGCATGAAATTCAGGTGGGAATTCTCAAGCGTTTACGCGGTGCACCGATTATTCGCCATACCGAAGCTTATGGCATGCTTTATAACCCTTATCCACCTTATAATATTTTAGCCACTGATCGTATTGATCCTTTTACTATGCAGCAAATGAATCGTTTTGCGCGTTATTGGGATTTGATTGGTAATTCGGGGCGTTTTGAGCATAGTTTAGCTCTGCTACTAGGCGAGAATCCATTTGCACGTTTTTGGACTTTGAGTGAACAGTTGTATCAATTATTGGGGCAAACTCATCAAATTGCTCTGCCGCGTTTATTTAAGTTAGTGCATGAAATTGCAAGCCATGAATTGGGTTTAACCGAGGATTTTACGGATCAACTATTGGCCGATTATGCCCGCAGTGGGCAAAAAGGAGAGATTCCCTTTGTTTCTGGTTTAAGACAACGAGCTTTGCAACAATTAGGCACAGATGCTCGTAAACAACGGCAACTGCGCCATGTATTGGAGGCTAAAAACTAGCTGTGTAACAACACGACTAGCCAGTATGACTAGCAGTTACTAGCCAGTATGACTAGCAGTTACAAGTTATTACTTGTAATCGTGTTTGAGCGCGGATCAACCTTAAACGATAGGATTGCGATAAGTATCAACCCGATTCTGCCAACCTCGTAACCAACGTGCCTCATTCCGCGCTGGATCTGAGTTATTCACCCGTCGTTGCAATACTCGCATGGCAGCATCCGCAAATTCATGCAGGGCTTGTTGACCTTGTGTACCAGGGCGCATTTCCTCAAGTACTTGGCGTAAACCCCAGTTTTGACCACGATAACCCCCATTCCCTAAGCCTTCGCCTTTGAAGTTTACATAGTCAATCAGGGCATACCAACCCCCCGGCGTATTGGCGACTGCATTCAAATTTTGTGCAACCAAGGACTGTTGATTAGAGGCTTTAACGAGCTTTGGCATCGCTGTACGGGTGCGGTCAACGATATATTGAGCTTGCAATTCACGAGTGTTGTAGAGCAACTGTTGCAGTTGTTGAACCTGTGGATTGTGCTTCTGTGCCATCAGTTGTTCGCGGCTTGACCACGGTGCACCTTGATAACGGGCTTGCTGTAACCAACCCGGCAGTTGCACCCCATTTTGTGCCATGTAATCCAATAAACCGGGGAAGGTATTCCCAAAGCTTTGGCGACGACCTGCAGGATACCAAGTGAAATGGCCGATCCCCATTGAGGCAAAATCCTCGCCATCATTCCAATGTACGAGGTGATTCAAGTTACCGCCACCTTCATTATTGAAAATTTGATCACCAATTGCTCGTAATTCAACCTGTGATAAACGCGGCATAGAATTATTTGTGGCAATCTGTGGCGGAATTGAAGGAATCCCATAGCCACCTAGTTGTGGATTGGTATAGGGATTGGCGGGTAAGGGATAGGCATGGGGGATCGTCGTTGGATGGGCGAGCTGCTGATGCTTAGGAATGTTGACGGCTTGTTGTGAGTGCGGTGGGCGCACCATCGGCGTAGTCACTAATGCATCCGCTTCAGGAATTGTTTGGGGATTTTGGCTGCATGCAGATAGGCCTAGACCTGCCATTGCAGCGAGTGCAAGTAGATTATATTTTTTCATTAGTTGTTGCCGTTCGTTGTTTTTATTATTAGGATTTGTTATCCAAATATAAAATCATTTACAAAGCTGCTTAAATTTACCCGACGAGCTGCCCGCTCTTGGAGCATGCTCGCAGTTAGTGCCTGAACGGTGACTGATTAATTAGAATGATTAATAGAAAAATTGCTTAAACTAATGAATTGGCCTCAGTAACTGGGTGGTTGTTATTCATAAAAAAAGGTAGTTTGTACTGTTGCCAAAAGCTTTTAGTTGTTTGTTTAGAGGCGGCTTGGCTGTTCAGTGGCGAATCTGACTGTACTTGCGGCATTTTCAGTTCGGCTTCAATCAATTTTCTTAACCTTCCCTCATTGATATTGAGTTGATCTACAAGATGACTAGCGAGATTATTCGGCAATGGATGATGGTTTACTAGACAACGTACACTTAAACCAGCCTGATAAGCGCAGGCAATTAATTCACGATTCGCATCGACAGCCGTATTGACTAATTTGCCCTGTTTTAGCATTTGAGAGGCTGCTAGGTTAATCGTAAGATGCCGTAAACCCGCTGCACGAGCAGCCACTAAGGTATTAAAATCTAAACCTAGAGGGTCGTGTTTGTCTAAATAAAGACTAGCCATCCATTGGCAATGCGGTACTGTATGTTGAATCCTATCAATCAGCCCATGCCACATCGCTAAGTTAGTATTCAGACTTGAGTCCAGAAAAATAAAGCGCTTACGTTGATAATGTTCTGCTTGAATAGCTAATTCGTCTA
>JBJOOT010000209.1:0-5865 GCA_046051185.1 Pseudomonadota bacterium
CAGCGGGTCGCGATAGCCCGCGCTTTAATTCATCAACCGGCTTTAGTCCTTGCGGATGAGCCAACGGGCAATTTGGACGCAAAAACGGGGCAGTTGATTCTGGATTTATTATTCAATCTTGCCGAACAAACCCAACAAACTTTATTGGTGGTTACCCATAGCAAAGCGGTGGCAGAGCGTGCTGAACGCATCTTGGTTTTACGGGAGGGCGTTTTAGCAAGTAACCCCTCAAGCTTGGCTTGGTGAGGTTCATGCCGAATTTATTATTGCGTTCCAGTTGGCGTTTTTTCACCCGACACCCTTGGCAACTTTGGTTGACTTTATTGAGCCTTGCCTTGGGAACAGCAGTGATGATTGCGGTGGATTTAGCCAATCACAGCGCGGCACAATCTTTTCAGCAGTCGGTCAATACACTCTCTAGCCCGATGACGCATGAGATCAAGGCGCTACACGGGCGGATTCCTGATGAGTTTTATCGACAGCTGCGGGTGGATTGGGGTTATCGAGACAGTCTACCTGAAGTTGAATTGTCTTTAAGCGTCAATGGCTTACATTATAGCTTATTAGGCTTAGATCCTTTCGCAACCAATTTACCCACTAGCGGTTTAAGTGCGCTAGATTCAGGCGTTCTCACCCGCTTACTCACAGAGGCCAATACGCTAATTGCACCCAAAGATTCAGGCTTGCAACTGGGGCAATTGCTGCCAGTGGGTGAGCGTGAGTTTACGGTGATTGGTCTGGTTGATTTAGCACGGCGCGATGTACTACTAGCGGACATTGCAACTGTGCAGGACAATGCGACGGGTTTAACGCGGATTCAACTGAAGTTGACTGAGGCCGAAGCACAAGCTTTACAAGCCCGCTTGCCACCCACATTGAAGCTAGAATCCTTTGCTAATCAGCAAGCCGTGTTTGGGCAAATGACAGGCGCGTTTAGCACCAATCTGTTAGCGATGAGTTTATTAGCTATCGTGGTGGGCGCTTTTTTGGTCTACAACACCATGACTTTTTCGGTCTTGCAGCGCCGTTCGAGCTTTGCTGTTGCACGGATGTTGGGCGTTACCGCTGGGCAATTATTTCTAAGTTTATTGCTAGAGGCTTGCGTTTTAGGCTTAATCGGCAGCGTTTTAGGCCTATTTTTAGGACTGCTCCTAGGTCAAGGTTTATTAGTCTTAGTCACACAAACGATTAGCGATTTATACGTGAGTGTCACTCCTACCGATTTATTAATCACCCCCGCAATTGCCTTGAAAGGTGTAGGTATTAGTTTAATCGCCGTATTACTTGCAACGTTGGCTCCCGCCTTGGAAGCTGCCCGTATTACGCCCGTGCAAGTTCAGCGTCGTTCAAGTTTAGAGCAAACCAATCGAAATTTAAGCTTGAAGTTAATGCTGGTGGGGGTAGTCCTCATACTGGGTAGTGCGCTCTTGATAAGTAGTTCGGGTAAGCAATTGGTGTTGGGCTTCGTGGGATTATTTATGCTGATTCTAGGTTATAGCTTGTTAATCCCTTGGGTACTACGCAAGCTCCTAAAGCTGCTTCAACAAGTCACTGCAAAGCTTGCGCCTGTACAGTTATTAAGTTCGATGGCTTTACGTCATTTAGAAGCGAGTTTAAGTCGTACCAGCTTAGCGATTATTGCTCTGACAGTAGCGGTATCGGCCACCATTGGCGTGAGTATGATGATTGGCTCTTTTCGTTCCAGTGTCGCTGATTGGTTGAATATGACTTTACCCAGTGATTGGTATCTCTCTGCTTTAAGTGAGGACGGTTCGCGGGTTGAAGGCTCTTTACCGCCGATTTGGTTGGAGCGAGTAAAAACTTTGCCTGAAGTTGAAAGTGTCAGCACGGGTTTATCCACACGCTTAAGTGTTGAAGGTATGCCACTACCCACTTTAGTGTTGCAGCCTGCAGCCCATAGTCAGCGCGGCTTTGAATTCTTGCAAAACACCCCTAAGGATGCTTGGCAGCGTTTTGAACAAGGAGAAGGTGTCCTCGTTTCTGAGCCTTTTGCCTATCATTATAATCGAGGAACGGGTGCGAGTTTGCAGTTGAATACTGAAACTGTCGCTGCGTTGAAGCTGCCAATTCTGGGGGTATTTCGTGATTATAGTGCTACCCAAGGTATGTTGGTTTTGCCGCGTAATTTGTATGAGCGCTATTGGCAAGATCGTAATATTTCTTCCATAGGCTTAACTTTAAAGCAGGGCGCAGATAGCCATTTAGTTCAGCAGCAGCTACAAGTTTGGGCAAAAGATTTGCCGCCTGCGAATCAATCTTTAGTGATTCGTTCCAATACCGAGATTCGTGAAAACTCCTTAAAAGTCTTTGATCGCACGTTTGCAATTACCCATGTGCTGCGGGTCTTGGTGTTGATCGTCGCCTTTGTCGGTGTGTTCAGCGCATTAATGGCTTTATTTTTAGAAAAGGGGCGGGAATTTGCGGTTCTGCGTGCGATAGGCTTTACCCCTAAACAAGTACAAATACTCGTACTAAGCCAAGCGGTAGTCTTGGGCTGGCTTGCGGGTTTACTCGCTTTGCCTTTAGGTTGGGTGATGTCGGTGGTGTTGATTGATATTATCAATCAACGTTCCTTTGGCTGGACGATGCACACTTATTTCTTTGCCAGCATCCCTCTTCAAGCACTGTTATTAGCAGTGGTAGCCGCCCTATTAGCTAGTCTGTATCCCGTGCACCGGATGGCACAGGGTTCAATTCGTGAGGGATTCGATGGTCGCTAGGCTTGGTTTATGCTGCTTAATGCTCTTACTCAGTGCTTGCGATCAAACCTCCAAGTCAACAGGTATCCAGCTAAATTCAGCTTTAGGTGGTATTTCGGCGGCTGGCTTTGCGCGTGCGGTCGAGCCACATACGTTTGAGTTCCCAGCCGATCATGCTGCACATCCTGAGTTTCGCAATGAATGGTGGTATGTTACTGGCCATTTACAGACTGAAACAGGTCGGCAGTTTGGCTATCAAGTGACTTTTTTTCGTATCGCACTCAGCCCTAAATCACCTGAAAATGCGTCTCGTTGGGCGACTCATCAAGTGTGGATGGCGCATCTTGCATTAACCGATGTGGAGGGTAAACAACATCTATATGAGCAACGCTTCGCGCGTGGAGCCGCAGGCTTGGCAGGACAACAGAGGCAGCCGTTTAAGGTTTGGTTGGAGGATTGGCAAATACTCGGTCAAGCGAAGGGGGAGTTTCCGTGGACTGTGCAGGTTGCCCATGCAGATTTTAGCCTCCAATTGAATTTACAACCCCAAAAGCCCGCCGTATTGCAAGGCAATCAAGGCTTAAGCCAAAAAAGCAGTGAAGCAGGCAATGCTTCTTACTATTACTCCTTCACTCGCTTAGCTACCACTGGCTCGCTGCATTACCAAGGGCAAAATTTCCAAGTGACGGGTTCTTCATGGCTAGATCGTGAGTGGAGCACGAGCGCTTTGGGCAAAGATCAAGTGGGTTGGGATTGGTTCTCCCTGCAATTGAATGCTGGGCAGGAGCTGATGTTTTATCAATTACGTAAAACCTCTGGCGAAGCAGATCAGCTGCATAGTCAAGGTAAATGGATTGCAGCAGATGCGAGCACCCGCAATTTAAGTTTAAAGGATGTGGAGCTAAAGCCTCTTAAATATTGGCAAGCAAGAAATGGGGCGCAATATCCGATTGCTTGGGAGCTAAGCTACCCAGCAGTAGACGGCCATTGGCGAATTGAGGCGGTGGTGGAGGATCAATGGATGGAAACGAGCGTATTGTATTGGGAGGGCGCAGTACGGGTGATTGATCTGAAAAGTGGAAAGAGAGTGGGGCAGGGGTATTTGGAGTTGTCGGGGTATTGAGCTTAGTAAATATAAATAAAATCGACGGTCGTTAGGGAAACTCCGCAAATTATGCCATACTGAAAACATATAACACATATATTTGGAGATATAGATGCCACAATTACATTGCTATGTGCCAGAGGATATTGCAAGCCAACTGCAGCAAAGAGCTGAGCGTTTGCATTTATCTGTTTCAAAATATTTGGCATTGTTGATTCAAAAAGATATTAGTAATCAATGGCCAGAAGATTATTTTGAGCTATTTGGTAGTTGGGAAGGCGGGTTTGAACGCTCTGAACAAGGCGTTTATGAGCAGCGTGAGGTTTTGTTGTAATGTATTTGCTCGATACCAATACCTGTATTCATTTCCTTAATGGTAGTTCGTCAAATATTAAGCAACAGCTACAAAATTCCACGCCCCATGAAATTGTACTCTGCAGTGTGGTCAAGGCCGAATTACTTTACGGAGCGCGGCATAGCCAAAAAGTTGAGGCGAATCTGCAGCGCCTCAAGCAGTTTTTTGCACCCTTGAATAGTTTGTCATTTGATGATCGCAGTGCGGAAGAGTATGCCCAAATTCGAACCGATCTGACTCGTCAAGGTAAACTGATCGGCCCTAATGATTTAATGATTGCAGCGATTGCCCGAGCGCATGATGCCATTTTGGTGACGAATAATACGGCTGAGTTTCAGCGCGTGGCGAATTTACGCTTAGTTGATTGGCTCTAACGTTGCTATGGATAGCAGCGCATGCTATTTGATAGATTAATGCATTAAAATGCTTGTTGCTTATTTTATTATTATGCATAATAATGCATATATTTAATCATCATGCCACACGTCGGAGGAGTCATTGTGGATACAGCCTCATCTGCGCTGCTAAATCAGCATTTAATTGATCCTGAGATTTGCATACGTTGCAATACTTGCGAAGCCACTTGCCCCGTCGCTGCAATTACCCATGATTCCCGCAATTATGTCGTGGATGCCAGCAAATGTAATTTCTGCATGGCCTGTGTGCCACCTTGCCCCACTGGCTCGATTGATAATTGGCGTTCTGTTCCTGCAAGCCGTCCTTATACCTTGGCAGAACAATTCAGTTGGGATGAATTACCCGCTGAATTGAGTGCTGAGCAATTAGCGGAGGCAGGAGTTGCCGCCGATGCTGCTAATGTCGAGGTTTTAGCGGCTGCGCCTAGCAATAATATAGCGACCTCTGATGGTGAAGCGCCTTTCAATAGTGCGCAATACAATGCCAGTTTACCCCCTTGGTCAGCCGCACATGCTTATACCAATTTATATGGTGCAAAAGCGGCTGAAAAATTTGTAACCGCAACGGTGGTCGGCAATGTGCGAGTGACTGAAGTTGGGCGCGAATATGATACGCATCATATTATGCTCGACTTTGGTTCGATGCCTTTTCCAGTCTTGGAAGGGCAGTCGATTGGGATTATTCCGCCCGGTGTGGATGAAAATGGTAAACCGCATTATGCTCGCCAATATTCCATCGCTAGCCCCCGTAATGGTGAGCGCCCCGGTTATAACAATATCTCTTTAACCATTAAGCGTGTATTAGAAGATCACCAAGGCCGTCCAGTACGTGGGGTGGCTTCTAATTATATGTGTGATCTGAAAGTCGGTGATAAGGTACAAGTGATTGGCCCCTTTGGCACGAGCTTCCTGATGCCGAATCATCCGCGTTCTAATATTGTGATGATCTGTACTGGTACGGGTAGCGCTCCCATGCGGGCAATGACTGAATGGCGCAGACGCTTGCGGGCGAGTGGTAAATTTGAAGGTGGCAAATTAATGTTGTTCTTTGGCGCTCGGACTAAAGAGGAGTTGCCGTACTTTGGCCCTTTGCAGAGCTTACCTAAAGACTTTATTGATATTAATTTTGCTTTCTCGCGCACACTAGGGCAGCCCAAGCGTTATGTGCAAGATTTAATGCGCGAGCGGGCGGCTGATTTAATCGAGCTACTTAAAAGTAACGACACCCATTTTTATGTTTGCGGTTTAAAGAGCATGGAGGAGGGCGTG
>JBJOOT010000210.1:0-5816 GCA_046051185.1 Pseudomonadota bacterium
AGAAAAAGCGCTTAGATGCAGGTGAAGAACCTGAAGTCAGTTACGATCCTTACGAGCATTATATTAGTTCCTATGACTTATTATCCTTCAAAAAAACGCTGAATCTGGATATTGATTTAGAGTCGCGCTTTGAGTTGCCTGAACATGAGCTGGTCAATTTGCTTTTGAATGCGAAGAAGAAAAAAACTCTCTATGAACCGATTAATCATGCACAAACTTTGATTATTGTTTCAGGAAATTTAGATGAGGCTTTTTCGGTCGCACGGGATGCCGCTGAAGCCGATGTGGATGCAGATATTTTTCATGCCATTAGTAGCAAAGTGACTTTAATGGACGTGAAAAATGCGCTATTACGCAAGTTCCGTCCTGAGCAAGTGGCTCGTTTTGGTAATATTCATCTGATTTATCCGAGTTTACGTAAGCAAGATTTCCAAGCACTGATTGCGCGTGAGGTGAAGCGCATCCAGCAAGAAACCACGACTCGCACTGGTATTCAACTGAGCGTGGATCATAGTATGGAGACGCTGATTTATCGTAATGGTGTATTTCCTGCACAAGGTGTGCGTCCGGTATTTTCTAGTGTGACGGATATTTTAGAGGTTAATTTGTCGAATTTCCTCTTACAGGCATTAACGACAGGGGCTGACAGGGTGGCCTTGAGTTATGATAGTGCGCATAAGCAAATTGTTGCTGAAGTGGGTGAGCAGCCTGTCAAACTCGCTTTTGAAGGGCGAATTGATCAGATTCGAGCCAGTAATCAAGCAGCCGTGACCGCTAATATTAGCGTGCATGAAGCAGGGCATGCAGTGCTGTATATGGTGTTGTTTAATTTAGTTCCGATGCAGTTGCAAAGTCGGATTGCGAATAGTTATGCGGGAGGCTTTACTTTCCCTCATCAGATCTATCGCACTAAACAAACCATGTTGGATATGATCAAAATCTTCCTAGCGGGCGGTTTGGCTGAGGAATTGCTATTTGGTGTAAGTGAGGCCTCCATCGGACGCTCACAGGATCGTGAGGAGGCAACGATACTTGCGCTTGATTATATGCGGCGTTATGGTTTTGGGGATGCTTTTCAAGCTAACTATGTCATCGAAGATCATGCCCATCGGATGAAAAAAGAAATTACTGACACCGAAGTTGAGCAGATGATTGCCGCTCAAGTTGAGTTAGCCCGTGCTTTATTACAAAAGCATGAAGCTTTATTGATTGAGTTGGCGCAGAAATTATCCCTGACGGGTAAGCTAGAAGTGCAAGTCATTGCGGACTTAGCCAAACAACATGGCTTGGTAGTGAGTGTGCAGAATGAGCACTATCTCCATGTGCCAGCTTATGATACGCAATTAGATTCTGCTAATTTATCTATAGGCAATTGTTCTTAAGCGGTTTCTTCGCGCATAATGCGCCCATGATGAATGAGCAGATACTTTCACAATTAGCCTTGGTGCTAGAAGAACGTAAACAGGCCACACCGGAGAGTTCCTATGTGGCTAAATTGTATAGTAAGGGTTTGGATACAATTTTGAAGAAAATTGGCGAAGAGGCCACAGAAACTGTGATCGCCGCGAAAGACGGCGATAAAGAACAGATTGTCTATGAGGTCGCTGATTTGTGGTTTCATAGTTTAGTGTTATTAGCCCAACAAAATTTACACCCGCAAGACGTACTTAATGAATTAGGTCGTCGTTTCGGCTTATCAGGCTTGGCAGAAAAAGCCAGTCGCCCCTCTTAAAACGATAGGATGATGAACTACGATGCATTTTAGTCCTTTACAATTAGTCCTGATCTTAGTGATTGTCATTCTCCTGTTCGGAACCAAAAAGCTACGCAGTATGGGTGGTGATTTGGGTGAAGCCTTTAAAAATTTCAGAAAAGCCGTGAAAGATGGCGATGATGCAAGTACTGCAGAGGCTGAAAAAACCGCTCAGCAGATTCCACCTGTTACTAGCAGTTCTGTGCAAGGCAATGTAATAGACGTACAAGCCAAGGAAAAAGATAAAGTTTAAGCTTAGGCACTCGCATGTTTGAAACTAGCTTTCTAGAAATGTTGGTGATTGGGATCGTAGCTTTATTAGTGATAGGTCCTGAGCGCTTGCCTACGGTTGCCCGTACCATTGGTTTGTGGATAGGTAAAGCACGGCGCTTAATTGCTCATACCCGTGCCGATATTGAACGAGAGCTAGGTACTGAAGAGTTGCGCTCGATGCTATATAAGCAAGAAGAAGAGCTGCGTAATTTGCGGGTCATGATGAATGACCAAGTTGATACGGCAAAAAAGGACATCGAAACGCATGTTAAATCAGAATAAGGGGGCTGAAAGTGCTGGTGAAAAGGCATTTTTAGAGCACCTGATTGAGCTGCGTGACCGTCTATTGCGTATTGTCATGGTTTTAGGTTTTGTTTTTATTTGCCTAACTCCTTTTGCTCAAGATCTCTATAATTGGCTATCTGATCCCTTAGTGCGTAATTTACCGCAAGGTGAAAAGCTGATTGCGATTGGGGTGGCCTCGCCTTTTATCGTTCCCTTTAAATTGGCGTTGATGGTCGCCTTCTTGTTGACCTTGCCTTATACCTTTTATCAAGTCTGGGGCTTTGTTGCGCCGGGTCTGTATCAACATGAAAAGAAAATGGTCACGCCGCTGCTGTTATCCAGTGTTGGGCTATTTTATGTTGGTATGGCCTTTGCCTATTTCTTTGTGATTCCGATGATTTCTAAGGCAGCCGTCGCTTTTGCTCCAGCCAATGTAAATCCAACCCCAGATATAGCAACTTATCTCGATTTTACGGTAGCCATGTTTTTGGCCTTTGGTTTAAGTTTTGAAACACCTGTAGCGACTATCTTGTTGATTCGGATGGGGGTTGTGAGTGTTGAATCCTTAGCTAAAGCACGCCCGTATATTATTGTCGGTGCTTTCACGATTGCGATGTTTCTCACGCCACCGGATGTGGTATCGCAGATTATGATGGCTGTACCGATTTGGCTTTTGTTTGAAGTCGGTTTATTTCTAGGGCGTACGATTGCGAAAAAGCGCCCTGATGATCAAGATGAGGACAAAGAGGCTGATCATTTTGGCTCAACTGCTTTAGTCGCAAGTGCTGCGGTAGGTACAGCGAGTGTTTTACAGGCGGGTGAAGATATTGAAAGCTTAGACCAGTCTAATGATACTCAGCATGCTGCCGAGTATTGGCAAGATGAGCATTATAGTTTTAAAGAAATGGATGAGGATGAGTTTCGTCCATTGACAGATGAAGAATTAGAGGCAGAGCTAGATAAAGCAACCAAAGAGCAAGCTGCATTGGATGAACAAGCTCGTTATGCAGCAGGTGAAACGACTTCAGCGCATGCCGAACCCACACCACTTAAGGATTAACGGGCAAGTACAGTTGCCCACCTAGATAGATTAATTAGAGTGATCATGACATCAAGCACCCCTGTTTTCCCTGTATTACCACCCCGCCGTAAAGCTATTTTGATTATTCTTGATGGCTTTGGAGTCAATCCTAGCAAAAAATATAATGCTGTTTATGAGGCTGATACGCCACGTTTGGATGAGTATTTTGGGCGTTATCCGCATACTACTTTAATGGCTTCGGGGCGGGCAGTGGGTTTGCCGGATGGGCAAATGGGGAATTCAGAAGTCGGGCACATGACCATCGGTTGTGGCGCGATTGTCAAGCAAGATTTGGTGCGCTTAGATGATGCAGTCGCGGATGGGAGTTTAGCCGCTAATCCTGCTTTATTGGCGGCTTTACAAAAAGCTAAGGCTAAAAATCGGCCTTTACATTTGATTGGCTTAGTTTCAGATGGGGGTGTGCATAGCCATTTAAAGCATTTGGAAGGTTTATTGCGGGCTTGTGAGCAGCATGGCGTAATGCCTGTGGTACATGCGATCACCGATGGGCGCGATACTGCGCCACGTGTTGCTAAAACGTTCATTGCCCGAGTACAGGCTATTTTACTGGAAACAGGTGGGCAAATTGCGAGCATTTGTGGGCGCTTTTATGCGATGGATCGGGATAAGCGCTGGGATCGGACGCAGTTAGCTTGGGAAGCCTATGTGCATGGCATCGGCACCCCTGCCACAGACCCTTTAGCGGCTATTGATGATGCCTATGCGGCGGATCAAGGGGATGAGTTCATTACTCCCCGTCTAATGCCGAAGGCTGAATTGATGCGTGGTGGGGATCAAGTCTTATTCTTCAATTTCCGTAATGACCGCCCACGGCAAATGTCTGAAGCGTTGGCCTTAGCGGAGTTTAAAGGTTTTGAACGGGGTGATTTTCCTTTAGTTGAACTGACGACGCTAACGGAATATGACGAAAAATACCCTATGCCAGTGATGTTCGCGCCTGAACGTCCGACTACTAATCTGGCCGAAGCGGTGAGTGCTGCAGGGTGCAAACAATTCCATTGCTCAGAAACAGAAAAATATGCCCATGTGACTTTTTTCTTTAATAGCGGTCGTGAACAGCCTTATGAAGGAGAGGATCGTTTGGTTATTCCATCCCCTAAGGTCGAAACTTATGATTTAAAACCGGAAATGAGTGCTGCTGAAGTCGCTGATGCGGTGGTGGCTGCTTTGAATAAAAATGAATATGGTTTGATCGTCGTGAATTTTGCTAATGGCGATATGGTCGGGCATACAGCGGTACCAAATGCCGTTATTAAAGCCGTTGAAGCGTTAGATCGTGAGGTTGGCCGGGTATTAGATGCCTCGGTAGCGAATGAATATTCGGTGTTATTAACCGCCGATCATGGTAATTGTGATGAGTATATTGATCCTTTAACCGGTGAACCTAATACTCAGCATACGGTTTATCCGGTGCCTTGTTTGTTAATTGACCAAGTTAATTGGCGCTTAAGTACTGGCGGGGGCTTAAGTAATATCGCCCCGACTTTATTGCAATTAATGGGTATCCCTAAACCTGCCGCGATGACAGGGACGAGTTTATTATTAGAACCCGTTTAAATTGCCAAATTAATTAGGCGTTTGTTGAATGAGTTGATAAAAGCTAAACTTTTAGCGGTTTAAGTGACGGGTAATTGAGTATACTGGGCGCATTTAAAATGCTAATTCATAAGGATGCAGCCATGCGCTCTAGCGGACGAACCCCTGATCAAATGCGCCCTGTGCGATTTACTCGACATTATACTTGCCATGCCGAAGGCTCTGTTCTGGTAGAGTTTGGTAATACCAAAGTGCTTTGTACGGCCACGGTTGAAGATCGTGTACCGCCTTTTTTAAAAGGTAAAGGTCAAGGGTGGGTCACAGCCGAATATGGCATGTTGCCGCGTTCTACGAATACCCGTGTGCAGCGCGAAGCCGCTAAAGGTAAACAGTCTGGGCGCACAATGGAAATCCAGCGTTTAATTGGGCGAGCCTTACGGGCAGTGGTGGATTTAGAAGCCTTAGGTGAGCGGCAAATCACTTTGGATTGTGATGTGATTCAAGCTGATGGTGGTACACGCACGGCTTCAATCAGTGGTGCTTATGTGGCTTTGCAAGATGCAATGGCAAATTTGATAAAACAGGGCAAGCTGAAAAAAAATCCTATCTATGGTCAAGTTGCTTCGGTCTCAGTCGGTATTTATCAAGGAACGCCAGTCTTAGATTTGGATTATCTGGAAGATTCCAGCGCAGAAACGGATATGAATATTATCATGAATGATGCGGGGCAATTTATTGAGCTGCAAGGGACGGCAGAGGGGCATGCTTTTCGTCGTGAAGAGTTAGATGCCATGTTGCTGTTAGCTAATAAGGGTATTGTTGAAATTATGGATGCTCAAAATAGAGTGTTAGCCGAATGAGTCAACG
>JBJOOT010000211.1:0-5747 GCA_046051185.1 Pseudomonadota bacterium
CAAGGACATTGGGATAAACCAGAGCGGCATACTTATGTGGGGGTCGGCTTAAATTTACCTCGTATTTTTGGTAAAGATACGCCCGTTGGCACTTTCTTCAAATATTACCAACCACCGCATACGTATTTAGCAACGGATAATCAATTTTAAGCCTGTCAGCTTGCGAGCCAACTGATTGAATCGCTAAAGTAAGCAGCTCGCTTAACTTGCAGGTAATGCCCATGACTTTGACTACTTGGCTCTCTTTACTCCTTGTTTGCTTGATGGGAGCTATGTTTCCCGGTGCGAGTTTAGCAGTAGTCTTGCGCCAGACCCTCAATAATTCGGCGTTACATGGTGTTGTGACTGCGGTGAGTCATGCCTTGGGAGTGGGTGTCTATGCACTGCTGTCTGTTCTGGGTTTAGGCTTATTACTCCAACAGTCTCCCCTCCTCACTCAGTTCATCAGTTATGCAGGTGCAGTTTATTTATTGTGGCTTGGTATACAAGGTATATTAGCTAAGCCTCAGCAGAGTTCGCTGCATCACGCTGAATCCCCCTCGCAGCCAACTGCTTCATTATTGGAAGCAGCACGGGATGGTTTTATGATTGCCCTCCTCAATCCCAAAATTGGCCTGTATTTTCTAGCTTTATTTAGCCAATTTATTCACCCTGGTATGGGTATCGGTTCTAAAACAATCTTTGTCCTGACTATTATTATGGTTGATGGGCTTTGGTATATCTTAGTTTCTTTGGTTCTCTCACGCGGGCCGTTATTGGCTTGGCTAAAGCGGAATCAGCTTTGGGTAGAGCGTGCCTTGGGTTTAGTCTTAATGCTAATTGCACTACGCATCTTTTTAAGCTAAGACTAGTTCGCCTAACTCGGTTAAACTCATCACTGCTTAGAGATTAGAGAGACCTATTCGACCCCTAGAGGAGCAGCTTAATGCAAAAAGAAACCCTATCCATTCATGCAGGCTATGATACTGATCCAACTACTAAATCAGTTGCAGTCCCCATTTATCAAACCGTTGCTTATGAATTTGATAATGCCCAACATGGTGCTGACCTATTTAATTTAGTGGTTCCTGGCAATATTTATACGCGCATTATGAACCCAACCAATGATGTGCTAGAGAAACGGGTTGCAGCCTTAGAAGGAGGCATAGCCGCTTTAGCCGTTAGCTCCGGCATGGCTGCGATTAATTACGCGATTCTAACTCTAGCGGAAGCGGGTGATAATATTGTCACCACCCCACAGCTGTATGGCGGGACTTACACTTTATTTGCACACATGCTGCCTAAACAAGGCATTGAAGTTCGCTTTGCAGACAATGATAGCCCCGAAGCTATTACACGGTTAATTGATGCTAAGACCAAGGCGGTTTATTGCGAAACGATTGGCAATCCGGCGGGCAATATTGTTGATATTGAAGCTATTGTGATCGCCGCCCATCAACAAGGAGTCGCCGTCATTGTTGATAATACCGTAGCGACCCCCATGCTCTGCAATCCGATTGAATATGGTGCTGATATTGTGGTGCATGCACTCACCAAATATATTGCAGGCCACGGTACATCTATTGGTGGGATAATTGTCGATTCGGGCAAATTTCCGTGGGCGCAACACCCCGAGCGCTACCCAACCCTCAACCAGCCAGAACCGGCTTATCATGGTGTCATTTATACGCAAGCTTTAGGGGCAGCTGCCTTTATTGGACGCGCTCGCACAGTACCACTACGGAATACTGGCTCAGCCTTATCCCCTTTCAATGCTTTTTTAATTCTGCAAGGCCTAGAAACTTTAGGTTTACGTATGGAGCGTCATTGTGATAATGCCTTAGCCGTCGCTAAATATTTACAATCCCATCCTAAAGTTGCCTGGGTCAATTTTGCGGGTTTAGATACCGACCCCTACCATGCGCTTGCCAAGAAATACTTCCAAGGTAAACCCGCTTCACTCTTAACTTTTGGGATTAAAGGCGGCTTTGAGGCGGGGGTAAAATTCTATGATCAACTCCAATTGATCAAGCGCTTAGTGAATATTGGTGATGCTAAATCTTTAGCTTGCCATCCAGCATCGACCACTCACCGCCAATTGACTGAAGCAGAGCAAGTACGAGCGGGGGTACGTCCTGAAACGATCCGTATTAGCGTGGGGATTGAGCATATCTCTGATATTATTGCTGATCTAGAACAAGCTTTTGCGCAGGTATAGTTAAATACGACTTTGGCAGCATCGCGTAATCAAGGGGTTGCTGCCAAAGCAATTGCATACTTTGCCAATGTAGTGGTTCATCTTTGCTTGAGTAAAAACAGACTGAACCTTGTTGCTGGCTATCACTTGTTAGAGCATGTTTATCTAACAAACGCTGAACCTGCAAAGCCACTGCATTACTGGTTTCTAACAAAGTTATTTCACGACCAATCAGTTCCCGTAAACTCGCTGCTAGAAACGGATAATGTGTACAACCTAAGACGAGCACATCCGCTTCTTGTTCAACTAAAGGTTGTGTGTAACGCTCAAGCAAGGTTTTCAATGCGGGGCTAGCAAAATCACCGCGCTCCACATGCTCAACTAAACCGACGCAAGCTTGCGTCAGGACTTTAACACCTTGAGCATGCTCTTGAATCAAACGTTGCAAGCGCTGACTGTGTACGGTTTGTTGCGTCGCTAACACACCAATCACGCCAGTTCGTGTTAAACCAGCCGCTGGCTTGACTGCAGGCTCGATACCAATCACAGGCACAGTGAGTTGCTGGCGTAAAGTATCAATGGCATGGGCGGTAGCTGTGTTACAAGCAACCACGAGCATCTTGGCCCCTTGCTCTAAAAGAAACTCACTTAGCTGTAAACAACGCTGAGTAATATAAGCCGTTGATTTGCTGCCATACGGTGCATGCCCCGAATCCGCAATATAAATCAAAGCCTCTTGCGGTAATAAACGGTGAATCTCATGTAAGACCGAAACTCCCCCAAGACCGGAATCAAATACCCCGATAGGCGCAGACTGTTTAGACAGGTTCAACAGGCTCATTCATGCTCACTCATGGTCATTATAGGTCTGTAAAAAGGCGAGCCATTGCGTGAATAAATCATAATCTGGCGACGCAACTACCGAGTTATTGGCTAATTTAGCTAAGCTAACTGGTTCGCCATCTAAGCCCGAGGAATAACCACCTGCCTCGGCCAAAATTAAGCTACCCGCTGCTAAATCCCAAAGCTTCATGCCACCATGCAAATACACATGCCCCCGATTGGCAGCCATCCAAGCCCACTCCAAAGTACTCGCCCCTAAATTACGCTGCGAGCCATAGGGGGTATGCTCCAATAAGACCCATTGCATCAATTTTGGTAGTCGCTTGAAATCCACTAAAGCAACTGCATGTTTTAACTTGAACCCCGTTTTTCTACAGCGCAAGGGTTTACCGTTTAAATAAGCACCTTGCCCACGACTGGCGGTAAATAATTCATCTCGAAAGGGGTCATACGTTATCGCCAATACCACTTGCCCCTCTTCAAATAAAGCCAAGGAAGTCGCAAACAATGGAATCCCTGAAGCAAAATTACTCGTACCATCTAGCGGGTCTAAGCACCATAAGCGTGGAGAGGTTTGCAATAATCTTGTTTGCTGTGCTTCGTCCATTTCCTCACTGAGTAAGGGGATGTCAGGATAATGGGCTTGTAGATAAGTGGTAATGCTTTGATTAGCGGCTAGATCAGCTTCGGTGAGGACACTGCCGTCATCTTTGAATTCGTAGCCCACCCGCTCAAAACGTGAAAGAATTTCAGCACGGGCTATCTCACGTATCTTTTGTGCAACTGCTTGCAGGTCAGGCTGCATGGTGTATCCTTCGTGTCGAAAAGAAGGATGATACCATGAGCCGATTTATCAACGAACAAGACTATTTCCACGGTAAGGCTGATTGTACTGGCGTGCTCTTAGTCAACTTAGGTACACCGGATGCACCGGATGCTTCCGCCTTACGGCGTTATTTAAGTGAATTTTTGTCTGATCCTCGTGTGGTCGAAATCCCGCGATGGTTATGGTATCCGATTCTCAATTTAGCCATACTCCCCAAACGCCCTGCCGTAAGCGCCGAGAAATACCAAAAAATCTGGACTGAGCAAGGTTCACCCTTATTAGCCATTTCTCGCCAACAGCAAGCAGCTATTCAAAAAGAACTAGAACGCCGCTTCCAAGGGCCAGTAAAACTTGAATTAGCGATGCGCTATGGCAATCCGTCGATTCGTGATAGTTTATTAAAACTGAAAGCCGAAGGAGTCCGGCGTTTATTGATTCTGCCACTGTATCCACAATACTGCGCAGCTACCACTGCGACTAGTTTTGATGCAACCTTCAATGAATTAAAACGCTGGCGTTGGATGCCCGAACTACGCACCATTAGCCATTACCATGATCATGCTGGCTATATCGAGGCTTTGACACAAAGCTTATTTGAATATTGGAATCAAAATCGCCGCAGTGAACTCTTAATCATGTCGTTTCATGGTATCCCAAAGCGCAATTTAAACTTAGGTGACCCTTACTATTGTGAATGCCAAAAAACCGCACGGTTACTGGCCGAAAATTTGAATTTACGCCCCAATGAATATCGAGTGACTTTCCAATCCCGCTTTGGCAAAGCTGAATGGCTACAACCCTACACGGATAAAACCTTGCAGGCCTTACCCACAGAAGGCATTAAATCTGTCGATCTTATTTGTCCGGGGTTTGCTGCTGATTGCTTAGAAACCTTAGAAGAAATTCAAGTGGAAAATAGAGAGATTTTTCTCAAAGCAGGTGGGGAAACCTATCAATATGTCCCTGCTCTCAATGCGAATTATCGCCATATTCAAATGCTTTGTGATTTGATTCAACAACATACTCAGGGTTGGGTGGAAACTTCACCCGATTGGAATGGTCAGATGCTACAAAAGCAGGCAGAATTAACCCAAAAACGCGCACAAGACCAAGGGGCAAAACAATGAAATGCAGTGGCAAAGTGGGGCTAATACTCATTGGCGATGAATTATTAAATGGTTCGCGCCAAGATCGGCATTTATCTGCTGTCTTGACCATGCTTCAAGCTAGAGGCCTGCCCTTAGCTTGGGTGCGAATGGTAGGCGATGAGTATCCCTTACTGATCAAAACCTTAGATGAAACCATACAAACGCCCGAAATTATTTTTAGCTTTGGGGGCATTGGTGCAACGCCGGATGATTTAACCCGTCAATGTGCAGCCGCAGCCTTTGGACGGCGCTTAATTCGCCACCCCCAACTACAAGCGATTATTGAACGCCGATTTGGAAAAGATGCTTATCCTAATCGTATTCGTATGGCTGATTTACCTGATGGCGCTAGCCTGATTCCTAATCCGATCAATCAAATTGCGGGCTTCAAAGTCTTAAATCATCATTTCGTCCCCGGTTTTCCCAATATGGCCTGGCCGATGATTGAATGGGTTTTAGATACACATTATCGGCAATTCCATGATACTGAACCTGCGATTGATCAGCGCTGGATGCTGGAAAATGCTCCAGAAAGCGAACTTATCCCAATGATGGAAGAATTATTACAAACTTTTCCTGAAGTCCGCTTGTCCAGTTTACCCAGCACAGAAAACCGTTTTCAGATCGACTTTGGTCTAAAAGGCAAACGTGCCGCCGTTGCCTCAGCCGCAGCTTGGTTTGAAACCCGTATGCAAACCGATCAAGTCAACTGTGCTCGTCTTAATACTGTTGCATTCTGAGTGAGTCTGTGCCC
>JBJOOT010000212.1:0-5677 GCA_046051185.1 Pseudomonadota bacterium
AAGTGAGCTATGCTAAGCCTCTGAACGCAAAAGAGGGTGATAAAGAGCAAAGCTTACAATTTAGTATTGGTGCTTCCTTCTAATGAGGGGCTAATCCAAGGATTAGGATAATTGAGTCTGCTGCAAAGGCTACTGATTTTATTACTATTAAGTTTATTCACAAGTTCTGGGTGGGCGGAAGATCCTAGTCCGCCTTATCGAATAGCTGTGGTTAATTTAGTCAAAGTATTAGAACAAGCCCCACAAGCTGCCGCTGAGGGCAAGCGCTTAGAATCTTTATTTGCCGCCCGTGAAACTGCTTTAGCTCAAGAACAGCTTGAATTACAACGCGCCCGCGAGACTTTGCAGTCTACTGCTGAGGTTTTGCCAGAAGCACAGCGTGTACAGCGTGAACGCGAATTGCGTACCTTAGAGCGCGATTACAGCCGTAAACAAGAAGATTTGCGTGAAGAAATTCGCTTTGCCAAAGATGCAGCTTTAGAAAAAGTTCAAGAGCAAGTTGAGCAAGCGGTTGAGGCAGTACGCGCCGAAGGGCAGATTGATATTGTCTTTCGTGAGAGCAATTACATCGTTGCTAGTGCACGAGTGAATCTCACGGATAAGGTGTTAGCCTATCTACAGCAGCAGTTTGATAGTGCTAAAGAGGCAGTTAATACCGATGAGGCTACTGAAACTAATCCGCCGAAGCCTGCGAACGGAGAGTAAGTATGAGCAAAATTTGGACTCTGGCAGAACTTGCCGCTGCGACTCAAACGAAGGTTCAGGGGCAGGCTAGCAAGCCAATTTATGCAGTCGCCTCTATCGAACAGGCTCAGGCGCAAGAGATTAGTTATATTCGTGATCAGAAATATTTTCATCTTTTGCATACCTCACAAGCGGGGGCTTTGATCTTAACAGCGGATTTAGCGGCACATTATCAAGGCGATGCTCTGATTAGTACGAATCCTTATTTGACGTATGCGCGTGTTGTCAGCTTATTGTATCCAATGCCCCGTCCTGCAGCAGGTATCCATCCCACCGCTGTCATTGCAGAAGATGTGGTGCTAGGTGAAGGCGTGCATATTGGTGCCCATGCAGTTTTAGAGACAGGGGTACAGATCGGTGCAGGGGCTGTGATTGGTGCGGGCTGTAGTTTAGGCGCTCAGGTTAAACTGGGTGCTTATGCTTTTCTTCATCCTAAAGTCGTTTTGTATAGCCAGACAGAAATAGGTGAACGCGCTCTGATTCATTCAGGGGCAGTGATCGGGGCGGATGGGTTTGGTTTTGTACCAGAAGTCTCGGGTTGGTATAAAATACCGCAGATCGGTTATGTCAGTATCGGTAATGATGTAGAAATTGGCGCGAATACTTGTATTGATCGGGCTGCAATGGGAGTGACGCGAATTGGTCATGGGGTGAAATTAGATAATCAAATTCATATCGCACACAATGTCCAAATTGGTGATCATACCGTGATTGCAGCATGTACAGGTATTGCCGGCAGTGCTCGAATTGGCAGTCATTGCCAAATTTCAGGGATGTGTTCGATCGCAGGGCATTTAACAATTGCAGATCGCGTAACGATTACCGGAACGAGTTTTGTCATCAATTCTATTACCGAATCGGGAGTCTATTCTTCAGGAGTAACCGTTGAAGAGCATGGCTTATGGCGTAAAAATGCAGTACGTTTCCGGCAATTAGATCAAATGGCAAGACGCTTGGCTAAACTCGAAAAGCAATTGGCTGAGCTACAAAAGAATAAGGATTAGACTGTCCGTTATGAATGTGAATGAAATCAAAAATTTTCTGCCCCATCGCTATCCCTTTTTATTGGTTGATCGGGTTTTGGAATTAGAAGAAGGGCGTTATATTAAAGCTATCAAAAATGTAACGGCCAATGAGCCATTTTTTAATGGCCATTTTCCCAATAAACCGATTATGCCCGGCGTGCTAATTATTGAGGCAATGGCACAATCCACTGGATTATTAGGCTTTCGCACGATGAGTCCTGAGCCACAACCGAATACCTTGTATATGCTCGTAGCGATCGATAAAGCTCGTTTTAAGCGTCAAGTAGAGCCGGGGGATCAGCTGCTGTTGGAAGCTGAAATCATCAAGAAAAAAGGTATTATGTGGGTATTCAATACCAAAGCCACGGTTGATGGTGAATTAGTCGCTTCAGCAGAGTTGATCTGTGCCGCTAAAGAAGGTGCGATTTGATTCATCCAACGGCGATTATTCATCCGAAGGCTCAGCTAGCCGCCGAAGTTGAAATCGGAGCTTATAGCGTGATCGGTGAGCAGGTAACAATTGGCCGTGGGACTCGCATCGCTTCACATGTTGTCATCGAAGGGCCAACACGGATTGGTGAAGATAATCATATCTTTCAATTTGCTTCTATCGGTGCAGTTCCACAGGATAAAAAATACCAAGGTGAGTCAACAGAGCTGATTATTGGTGATCGCAATGTGATTCGCGAAGGTTGCACTTTAAACCGTGGCACGGTTCAAGATAAAGGCCAAACTCTGATTGGCAACGATAATTGGATTATGGCTTATGTGCATATCGCCCATGATTGTATGGTTGGAAATCATACCGTTTTTGCCAATAGTGCCACCCTCGCAGGTCATGTCGAAGTCCGTGATTATGCGATTCTAGGTGGTTTTACCTTAGTTCATCAGTTTTGTACGATTGGCGAATATGCCTTTACGGGCATGGGCAGTGCGATTGGCAAAGATGTGCCACCTTATACCCTAGCCAATGGTGCACCTGCTGTACCACGCGGAATTAATGCGGAAGGTTTAAAGCGCAATGGCTTTTCAGTTGAGGCCATTCAACGGATTAAAGATAGCTATCGTTTGCTCTATCGCCAACACATTACCGTGAAAGAGGCACTGATGCAGTTAGAGGCTGAATATGGCGAATTTGCCGATATTCAATGTTTGATTGCATTTGTCCAAGCCAGTCAACGGGGCGTGATTCGTTAGTTTATGCAGCGTATTGCAATTATTGCTGGGGAAGCTTCTGGTGATTTACTTGCCGCTCGTTTAATACTCGCCTTAAAGCAAATCAAGCCTGATTGGGTATTTGAAGGTATTGCAGGCCCTGAAATGCAAGCGGCAGGCTGTACGAGCTTATTTCCAATCGAAAAGCTTTCTGTCATGGGCTTGGTCGAGGTCTTGAAGGATTTACCGGACTTATTGTCAATTCGGCGGCAATTAAAACAACGCTGGTCGGCAACCCCTCCTGATCTGTTTATCGGCGTGGATGCTCCTGATTTCAATTTGCCCTTAGCGGCGTATTTACATGCAGAGGGTATTCCGACCGTGCATTATGTCAGTCCCTCGATTTGGGCTTGGCGTGAAAGCCGCGTTAAAAAGATTCAGGGCAATATTGATTTGATGTTGACTTTATTTCCATTTGAAGTGGATTTTTATAAAAAACATCAAGTTGATGCTCAATTCGTGGGGCATCCTTTAGCTGATGAACTACCGTTTGCAGCTAAAGCGAGCACAGCGCGTCAGTTACTCGGTTTAGAGCAGGCTAAACCGGTATTAGGTCTATTACCCGGCAGTCGGACTAAAGAAATTCAAGCTTTAGGGGGCGTATTTTTAGAAACTGCTCAAATCTTAAAGCTGAAATACCCTGATTTACAATTAGTTATTCCGACCGTGCGTACCGATTTAAAGCTTCAATTGCAAAGTATTCAACAGCAAATAGCCCCTGATTTACCGATTACTTATTTAGAAGGGCAAGCACGTTTAGTGATGCAAGCGGCTGATTATCTTTTAATGGCTTCAGGAACGGCGGTGTTAGAAGGGATGCTGGCAGGGCGTTTAATGGTGGCGGCTTATCGAGTCTCACCGATAACTTGGTGGCTGATTCATACCTTTAAGCTTGCAAAAGTCAAGTATGTCACCTTGCCAAATAATTTAGCGGGTGAAGAGCTAGTTCCTGAATTGCTGCAAGATCGAGCTAATCCAGCGGAGTTAGTCGCAGCCTTGGAAAAGCTAATGAGCATCCCCCCTGAGCGCCAAGCTTATTTACTACAACGCTTTAAAGAATTAAAAAACCAACTGCATGGCGATGCCAGTGCCACAGCGGCTAAAGCCATTTTAGAGCGATTTACATGAGTTCAGTACCCTTAATTGCAGGGGTTGATGAAGTCGGGCGCGGCCCTTTAGCCGGTGCGGTCGTGGCGGCGGCTGTCATTCTTGATCCTCATCAAACGATTGTGGGCTTAGCTGACTCGAAAAAGCTATCGGCTAAAAAACGAGAAATTTTAGCGGCTGAGATTCGCTTAAAAGCCTTGGCTTGGAGTTTAGGCCGTGCCGAAGTAGAGGAAATTGATCAGCTGAATATTTTGCAAGCCACTTTTCTCGCGATGCAACGCGCTTTAGAAGGTTTAGCTATTCAACCTGATCATGTGCTGATTGACGGTAATTGCTGCCCTAAAATTAACTATTCTATGCAAGCGATTATCGGTGGGGATGCGCTCATTCCGGCTATTAGTGCGGCTTCTATTTTAGCTAAGGTTAGCCGTGATGCTGAGTTAATGCGCTTGGATCAATTGTACCCGGATTATGGTTTCGCTCAAAACAAAGGTTATCCTACACCCGCTCATTTGAATGCCATTCGTCAGTATGGCGTTTTACCCATTCATCGCCGCTCCTTCAAACCGATAAAAAACTTATTTTTAGACTAATTCTGCTTGTCAACCACTCATTTTTAATTCTTCCCCGCTTGTCCTTTTAACTTTGGATGTTTGTATCACTCTCCTATACAAATGCTTCTGACAGCGATCAACAAGACCAAACAAGGAAGAAGTGCTCGGTTAAATGCTTCACACGGATTGCTGGATAGCGTGACTAGATCAAAAACGCAGAGCTAATAGACGAGTTTAAAAAAGCTTTGCCATGTTAAATGAGTGTTTAGGAGAATCTAATAATGACACTTTCTGTAAATAATAATACAAGTAATACTAGTAATGTTCAGGGTTCAACTAGTAATACCGCAACCACTAGCTATGGCGGCTCAGGTATTGATTTTGCTTCTTTATTGTCTGGTGGTGGTAGTTCTCAGTTCCAAATGCTGTCTTTAATGATCACACTGATTATGCAGTTATTGCAAAGTGTGCAAGGTCAAGGTGGTTATAACAACGGTGGCTGCAATACTTGCGGTGGTGGTGGCCATCATCATGGTACTCAAGGTGCACAAGGCGCTCAGGGTTCACAAGGTTCTACTGGTAATACAGGTGCTCAAGGCTCACAAGGTAGTGCAGGTACTAACGGAACCAACGGAACTAATGGTGCACAAGGCGCTCAGGGTGCTCAAGGCACAGCTGGTACTAATGGAACCAACGGAACTAATGGTGCACAAGGAGCTAAAGGCGACAAGGGCGACCAAGGCGTAAAAGGTGACAAGGGTGATACTGGTGCTCAAGGTTCAACTGGCGCTACTGGTGCTAAAGGTGACAAGGGCGATACTGGTGCACAAGGAGCTAAAGGCGACAAGGGCGACCAAGGCGTAAAAGGTGACAAGGGTGATACTGGTGCTCAAGGTTCAACTGGCGCTACTGGTGCTAAAGGTGACAAGGGCGATACTGGTGCACAAGGAGCTAAAGGCGACAAGGGCGACCAAGGCGTAAAAGGTGACAAGGGTGATACTGGTGCTCAAGGTTCAACAGGCGCTACTGGTG
>JBJOOT010000213.1:0-5590 GCA_046051185.1 Pseudomonadota bacterium
TGCGCAGCCCGCTCAGTTTTAGTGTTTTTTTCAGCGGTATTGAGCTTAAGTTCAGTGCAAGCTGCCGAAATAGTCGCTGTTGAAACCTCAAACTCTCGCGTTCAGACAGTGCTCGGCAGCTCTGTGATCCCCTATAAAGAAGTGACTTTAGCCGCGCAAATATCCGGTGTACTGAAGTATTTTGCAGGTGAGGTAGGTAGTTCTTATCAGCAAGGTGCTGTATTGACTCAGGTTGATGAAGCGCAATTAGTCGCCAAGCGTAATGCCGTTTTGGCACAAATCCAAAATGCTCAATCTCTGCTGCAAAGTGCAGAGGCACAATATCAGAGGGAAGTCGTTTCACCGCGCAGTCGTGACATTGGGGCTTTACCCGGTTTTGGGATGCCCGCGATGATGGATAATTTCTTTACCCGCCCATTAGCAGACATGATGCTGAATAATTATGACTCGGATATGGGGCGCTATTCAGATTTAGTCACTAGTGCGTCAGGTGTGTCGCAAGCGCGAGGTTCTTTACAGCAAGCCTATTCCCAACTACAGGAAATTGATGCTGCTTTGCAAAATACCAAGGGGATAGCGCCTTTTGAGGGTGTGATTCTACAAAAAATGGTCGAAGTCGGTGATACAGTACAAGTAGGACAGCCTTTATTGCGTTATGGTTTTGTGAAATATAAGCGTCTGCAAGCGGATGTACCCGCAAGCTTAATGTCGCAAGTGAGTATGGGGATGGTCGTGCCCGCCAAAATAAATGGTGCGGCGGAAACTATGGCAAAAGTTTCACAAATTTATCCAGTTGCTAATGCTGAACAGCATACGGTGACGGTAAAGTTTGATTTGCCAGTGGATGTGGTGGCAGCACCGGGGATGTATGCTGAAATTTATTTATCTAATCCTCAAGCCACGGATGAGCCAGTGCTCCTGATTCCGCGCACGGCTTTACTCAGTGGTCGTAGTTTACCCAGTATTTTGGTGGTAGAAAATGGTAGTTCTTCCTTACGCTTAGTGCGCTTAGGTGCAGATTATGGCAATAAGGTTGAAGTCATTTCAGGCTTAAAGCCGGGCATGAAGATTCTAGATAACCCACCTCCCCGTGCGGTTTCGGGTTGGATGCCGGATGCTCAATAGCAGTGGCTGCTGTCGTTGCATCTGTTCACTTTTTCGTATGGGTAGATAGCGCATGAATGATTCATCTCAGCCTAAGCAAACGCTGGTTCATCGTTTAGGGATTGCTGGTCAGACCGCTAAAACTTTTATCAATTCACCGCTCTCTTTATTGCTGCTACTTGCCTTTTTGGCGATTGGGGCCTTAGAGCTAATGATTACGCCGCGCCAGGAAGATCCGCAAATTTCAGTGCCGATGGTGGATATTTTTGTGAAATATCCGGGGGCTTCTTCGCGCGAAGTGGAGGCCATCATTACTCGCCCACTGGAAGCCATTATGTCGGAAATCACTGGGGTGGATCATGTCTATTCAGCCTCGATGCGTGGCGAAGCTCTGGTGACGGTACAGTTTAAAGTGGGAGAGGAGTTAGAACCCTCACTGGTTAAATTATACGACAAACTCAGCTCCAATCGGGATGCGATACCGCGGGGTGCTAGTGACCCACTCGTCAAGCCTAAGGGGGTTGATGATGTTCCTGTGGTCACGGTAACGCTGTGGTCGAATGAAGTGGACGATGCTTCTTTGCGTCTATTGGGTTTGGAAGTCCTACAGGAATTGCGAGGCGTTGCCAATACCAGCCAAAGCTTTATTGTTGATGGTCGCCGTGAAGAGCTACAAGTTGAAATTCTGCCTGAACGTTTGGCTACCTTTGGGGTGTCCCTCGAACAGATCGCGCGCACGATCCAAATGGCCAATGCGGAGCAGAACACCGGCTTTGTAGAACCCAATCAAAAGGTTTATAAGATTTATAGTGGTTCGTTTTTAAGTTCTGCCCAAGATATTAAAAGCTTGATGATTACAGTGGTCAAGGGTCGCCCTGTCTATGTACGTGATGTGGCAGAAGTCAAAGAAACCCCCAGTGATGCCAGTCGAATGGTGGGTTATTACACGGGGGCTGCTTCACAAGCGAATGAGCAGGCAGCTAATGCTGCTGCGGTCACTTTGGCGATTGCTAAAAAGCATCGTACCAATGGGGTTGAGGTTTCGGAAGCGATTTTAAAGAAACTGGAAGGGCTGAAAGGGCAGATCATCCCTGATAATGTGCATGTAGAAATTACCCGTGATTATGGGGCAACGGCTAAAGCTAAAGTGAATGAATTACTCAAAAAGTTATTCGTTGCTACCATGATTGTAACCGCATTAATTGGGTTAGCTTTAGGTTGGCGTGCTGGCGGTAATCCTAGTCGTAATACTCTCATTTTTCGTATGGATAAATAGCGCATGAATGATTCATCTCAGCCTAAGCAAACGCTGGTTCATCGTTTAGGGATTGCTGGTCAGACCGCTAAAACTTTTATCAATTCACCACTCTCTTTATTGCTGCTACTTGCCTTTTTGGCGATTGGGGCCTTAGGGCTAATGATTACGCCGCGCCAGGAAGATCCGCAAATTTCAGTGCCGATGGTGGATATTTTTGTGAAATATCCGGGGGCTTCTTCGCGCGAAGTGGAGGCCATCATTACTCGCCCACTGGAAGCCATTATGTCGGAAATCACTGGGGTGGATCATGTCTATTCAGCCTCGATGCGTGGCGAAGCTCTGGTGACGGTACAGTTTAAAGTGGGAGAGGAGTTAGAACCCTCACTGGTTAAATTATACGACAAACTCAGCTCCAATCGGGATGCGATACCGCGGGGTGCTAGTGACCCACTCGTCAAGCCTAAGGGGGTTGATGATGTTCCTGTGGTCACGGTAACGCTGTGGTCGAATGAAGTGGACGATGCTTCTTTGCGTCTATTGGGTTTGGAAGTCCTACAGGAATTGCGAGGCGTTGCCAATACCAGCCAAAGCTTTATTGTTGATGGTCGCCGTGAAGAGCTACAAGTTGAAATTCTGCCTGAACGTTTGGCTACCTTTGGGGTGTCCCTCGAACAGATCGCGCGCACGATCCAAATGGCCAATGCGGAGCAGAACACCGGCTTTGTAGAACCCAATCAAAAGGTTTATAAGATTTATAGTGGTTCGTTTTTAAGTTCTGCCCAAGATATTAAAAGCTTGATGATTACAGTGGTCAAGGGTCGCCCGGTCTATGTGCGTGATGTGGCAGAAGTCAAAGAGACCCCCAGTGATGCCAGTCGAATGGTGGGTTATTACACGGGGGCTGCTTCACAAACGAATGAGCAGGCGGCTAATGCTGCTGCGGTCACTTTGGCGATTGCTAAAAAGCATCGTACCAATGGGGTTGAGGTTTCGGAAGCGATTTTAAAGAAACTGGAAGGGCTGAAAGGGCAGATCATCCCTGATAATGTGCATGTAGAAATTACCCGTGATTATGGGGCGACGGCTAAAGCTAAAGTGAATGAATTACTCAAAAAGTTATTCATTGCCACTATGATTGTCACCGTGCTGGTTTGGTTAGCCTTAGGTTGGCGTGCGGGCTTAGTGGTTTTAATTGTGATTCCTGCGGTCATCACGACCACCGTATTTGCCGCATGGATGCTGAATATGACAATTGATCGCGTCAGTTTATTTGCGCTGATTTTCTCGATTGGTATTTTGGTCGATGATGCGATTGTGGTTGTCGAAAATATTTATCGGCGTTGGCTGTTAGTGGGGCAACAAAGTTTAGCGATTGCAGTAGATGCCGTTCGTGAGGTGGGTAATCCGACGATTTTGGCCACCGCGACCGTGATTGCCGCACTGTTGCCAATGGGCTTTGTGAGCGGGATGATGGGGCCGTATATGATGCCGATTCCCGTTTTAGGCTCAGTGGCAATGATTATTTCACTGTTTGCAGCTTTTGCCTTTACGCCTTGGCTGACTAATTTATTTAAGCCCAGTCTTGTTAAACTACATGCCGATGCAGAAAAAGAACATCAACAAGCTGCTCGTTTAGAAGCTTTATTTCGCCGTTTAATTCTGCCTTTAGTTGATCATAAATGGAAAGGTTATGCCTTTTTATTGAGCATTATTTTGATTTTCTTCGCGTTCATGACCTTGTTTTATCCTTTGAAAGCGGTACCAGTAAAAATGCTGCCTTTGGATAATAAGCCAGAATTTAATGTTGTGGTGAATATGCCGGAAGGGACGGCTTTACCTGTAACGGCGAATTTAATGCATCAATTAGCCACAGAAATGCAAAAGTTGCCAGAAGTGACGGCGGTACAAACTTATGCAGGCACTGCTTCACCGTTTAATTTTAATGGTTTAGTGCGCCATTATTATTTGCGTCAGCAGCCGTGGCAGGGGGATATTCAAGTTCAATTATTGGATAAAAATGCCCGCTCACGCACCAGTCATCAAATTGCTGTACAAGCACGGGAAATTTTAACTCCCTTAGCTCAAGCTGCTGGTGCGACTGTGCAGGTGGTAGAAATGCCACCAGGGCCACCGGTTTTACAAACGGTTGTCGCTGAGATTTATCATCAAGACCCTACGATTCGCCGACAAATGGCGGCTGAGATGACTCAGTTCTTCCAGCAAGCGAAGAATTTAGGGGATGTTGATAATATGCTTGAGCATGATTATGAGAATTTACGTTTTGTGATTGATACGGATAAAGCACAACGTAATGGTATTACCGTTGAGGATGTAAATCGTGCTTTAAATATGGCTATGGGCGGTTTTGTACTGGGTGATATTAAGAAAAATGCCTTAATTGATCCTACACATATTATTATGCAAGTGCCCTTGAGTTCACGTTCCCAAATTATGACCTTAGTGCAATTACCGGTGACGAATGCTCAAGGTAAGTCAGTGGCTTTGTCTGAGTTAGGCAACTTTGTCCGTGAGGTACAAGATAAACCGATTTATCATAAGGATCTTAATCCCGTTGAATTTGTCACAGCCGAGGGGGTTGGACGTTTAGCCGCGCCTGTTTATGGACAGAAGGAAGTCGAGAGTTTGCTGATGGCCGCGAATGAGGGTAAGGGGTATCTTGCTCCTGATGGTACGGTCGTGGACAGTGGTTATTGGTTCAGATCACCCAATCATTTAGAGTTAACAGCATCTTTTGTTTGGGCAGGCGAATGGACAGTTACTTTCGAAACTTTCCGTGATATGGGGATTGCTTTTGCAGCGGCTCTCGTTTTGATCTATATGTTAATCGTGGCGCAATTTGGCAATTTCATATTGCCCGCGATTATTATGGCTCCCATTCCCTTAACCTTAATAGGTATTTTGCCTGGGCATTGGATTATGGGCGCAGAATTTACAGCGACTTCCATGATCGGTTTTATTGCCTTAGCAGGGATTATTGTACGGAATTCGATTTTATTAGTAGATTTTGCCCGCGATGCGGTGGTGAATGAGGGCTTAAGCCCGCGTGAAGCGGTGATTCGCTCTTGTGAAGCACGGACTCGGCCAATTTTAATTACAGCTTTAGCCTTATTAGGCGGGTCAATGGTGATATTATCGGATCCAATTTTCCAAGGAATGGCTGTATCCTTAATTTTTGGTGGAGCTGTTTCAACTTTATTAACCTTGTTA
>JBJOOT010000214.1:0-5546 GCA_046051185.1 Pseudomonadota bacterium
CGCGCACGGATTGCAGCATTGGATGCAGCAGTCGCGGCGAAAGTACAGATTTTATATGGCGGCAGCGTTAAAGGTTCGAATGCGGCTGAGCTATTTGCCATGCAAGACATTGATGGTGGCTTGATCGGCGGTGCCTCGTTAGATGCTCAGGAGTTTTTGACAATTTGTCAGGCTGGGCAAAATCAACGAGACTGATGGTTTATTTAGAAGTTAAAGATGCTTTATAATATTTTATTAATTGTGCAAATCGTTGTTTCTGTTGCGATGATCGCGCTGATTTTAATGCAGCACGGCAAAGGCGCAGATGCCGGTGCAGCATTTGGTAGTGGCGCTTCTGGTACAGTATTTGGTTCACGGGGATCTGGTAACTTTTTAAGCCGTACCACTGCAATTTTGGCAACTATTTTCTTTGTCAATTGTATTGCTTTGGCATGGATGGTTTCAAATCGCACGACAAATGCTGCAACAAGTATTATGGATAGTGTGCCTGCTAGTACGATTGTGCCAAAGATTGCACCTGAAGTACCAGCAGCTCCTGCTAGCAGTGAAGTCCCTGCTGTTCCGGCGCAGAGTGCGCCAGCCAGTGGATCGACTGAATTGCCAAAAACTGAACCAGCACCAGCGGCTACTGCAACGCCTGCGCCAGCGGCTCAAGCTGAAGTTCCAGCAGCGAGTGTTGTTCCAGCTGAGTCCGCCAAGCCTGCAGAAGCAGCATCTGCAACGCCAGCAGCAAGTGGTGAAGCTGCTACAACTGAACCTAAGAAGCCTTAAATTAGGGCTTCAACCCGATTGCCGTCGTGGTGGAATTGGTAGACACGCTACCTTGAGGTGGTAGTGACCCTAGGTCGTGCGAGTTCGAGTCTCGCCGTCGGCACCAATTAAAAATCTAGCTTAGTCTAGTACATCCATAAAGCCTTGAAATATAACGGTTTCAGGGCTTTTTTGTGTCTAGGGTAGTCTAATTTATCTATAACCATCTAAACAAAACAGGTATATAAACAGGTATATGAACTATTGAGTATCTACCTGTGGCTGTTAGTGTCTCCGATGTGAAGCTGAAAAGCGCCAAGCCTGAAGAAAAGCCTTATCGAATCCAAGTGGGTGAGAATGTGTACTTGGATGTATTGCCGAATGGACGCAAGGTTTGGCGGATGCGTTACCTTAAACCTCCGGCAAAGAAGCCCGCTATCTATACCTTTGGGGACTATCCCGATATTCCTTTAAAGGCAATCAATGGCCTTGCGAAAACAGTGAAAGAATGGGTAAAGCAGGGTAAAGACCCCACGGCCTACCGTGAACAACAAAAAGCCAAGACCGAGGCCGAGCATCAAGCCGCTTTAAGAGCACAAGCTCATTCGTTTGAAACCATTGCTAGAGAATGGCATCAGCATCGGCGCGATGTACTCCGACGCTGGAAGAGTGCCAAGAACGCTGAAAAGATTTTGCACCTACTAGAAGTCAATTTATTCACCGACTTAGGCGCTTTGCCTATTTCAGCAGTGACCGCACCCTTATTGCTGGAAGTCATGCAAAAAGTGGTTAACCGAGGTGCGATAGAAACGGCTAAAAAACTGAATCGCTGGACAACGGATATATTCCGTTATGCGGTACTTAGAAAGTTAGTTGCTCACAATGAAGCCGATAACCTCAAGGGAGAGATACCCGCACCCCTTCGCAAGCATAACCCTTATCTAAAATCGGATGAAATCGGCGCATTCATCCGAGAAGTAGAGGCCGACACGGGTGGGGAGGTCATCAAGCTAGCCATTCTGCTCACCCTGCATTGCTTGACTCGTACCCAAGAAACCCGCTTTGCACAATGGCATGAGTTCGATTTAGAAGCCAAGCTTTGGAACATTCCCGCTGAGCGTATGAAGATGAAGCGCCCACATACCATCCCATTGACCCCACAAGTATTAAGGCTCTTGGAGCGATTAAAGCCATTTACTGGGCATCAACCTTATCTTTTCTGGAATGCCTCTATCGGCAAACCCTTTTCAGAAAATGCCATGCTACAAGTGCTCTATCGTTTAGGACTAAAGGGCAAACTTACGATACATGGCCTAAGAGCAACCGGTTCAACGGTTTTGAATGATGCACGATTCGATAAAGACATCATTGAAGCAGCCCTTGCGCACAAAGAAGAGAATGCGATTCGTGGGGCTTACAACCATGCAGAGTACCTAGAAACCCGTCGCAAGATGATGAACTGGTGGAGTGATTACTTGGATGGGGTGGAGCAGGGGGCGGTTATTATCCCGATACGCCTTAACAGGTCTTTGATAGAAAAAATGACGGTACATTAAAAAGTGTCTACACAAATTTAGTTTTAATGCATTAAATGCATAGAATAGGCGACCTGTAGTTAATAAACAGGTTCTATAAATGCCAACAGATACACAACAAACCCGCGCCCAACGCAAAGCTGAGCGCTTGTATTTCAATAAAATCGCAGCGGAAAACTTTCCACAAGTCGGGAATGTTCGGGCAAATCAAAGCGCGGCCTATTTAGGTTTAGGTTTAGGCTTATCCACATTCTGGTTATATGTCGAACAAGGCCGAATTAAGCGCCCTATTAAATACGGTGTTCGCGTTTCGGTGTGGGATGCGGTTTATATTCACCAATTACGAGAAACCGGCATTCCACCTGCTCCCGAAAAAACAACAGGGGAAGCCGCCTAAATGCCAGACAAAAAAAAGGCCACCCCGAAGGCAGCCGATCAAACCCAAAACCATCATAGCAATCTAAATAAGCCCTATAAACCAAAATCACAGCGTGAACGACGTTTACTAGATGCCTTGGTTAAGGGGGCAGTGATTCGCCACGATTTAGATACGATTGTGGGGACTGACAACGCGCCTGAATATGTTTCCCGCTTACGCTTGGCAGGCTGGGAGATTAGCACCGAGCGCATTCCTGCCTATGACAGCGACGGCAATAAGACTCGTATAGGCCGCTATCACCTCTCACGGGTGCATCGCGCACTGGCTCAAACGATATTAACAGGGGGATGAGATGGCTAGTACCTATGCCTTCCTTCCTGTGGAAGCGATCAAAGACGAACGGCTTACTAAAATTCAGCTCAAAGTGTTGTGGGCGCTGTACTCCTTCATTAACCATAAAAAGCCTGAGCAAAAGCTATTTCCTAAGCGCGGAACCATTGGGGCGCGCTGTGGATACAGTGAACAAACCGTCAGTAAAGCCACTAAAGACTTAGAAGGCTTCGGCTGGTTAGTGAAAGCGAATAACTCAGGAGGGCGAAGTCGGGGCGCGGTCTACTATTTGCGTGTTCCAAGCCACTTAATTGAAGCTAAACCATCCGCTAAGCCACCACTGGAAAAACCAGAAACCCTATCCGAATCGGTGCGGGTTTCCGAGGCTAAAACCCTATCCACTTCAGAGCGGGTTTTTAAACCTGAGAAGCTGACTAAACCAGAGCTGGATATAAGGGCACGCGCCTTTAATCAGGTATGGGAACAGTTTCCTTTTCAGCGTGGCAATAAGGAGAGTGCTTTTAGTGAGTTTCTAAAGGCTTGCAATGGTCAAGAGCAAGAGGCGATAGACGCTTATACGCTAAATGTAATTACAGTTGCTAAACAGCAAAAAGCGCTGATTGGTGAACGAATGCATATGTTATCCACTGTCCCCTTATATGCTTATTTAAGTGCGGCGCATTATGAACTTAGTTCAATAGAGCATTTATTCCTAGGTTAATAGTGGGTTTCCAGAAAGAAAGCGCTGGGAAACCGACGGGTTAAACAGTTCCAAAATAGGGTATGTTTCCGGTTCGGACAAGAAACCCTCGCTAGTTCGGAGGGGAAACCCTATCCGATTCGGACAAGAAACCCTATCCAGTTCGGAGAGGGGCATATAACAAACATTATGAACAAACATAAGGGAACAAACAGTATGGAAAGGGGTTCTAGGGGAAAACCAAAAAGACAAAAAAAGAGGGTTAAAATTACTACCCTTTAAAAAAAGAGCTTAAGAGCGTTCTTACCCAACTATCTTTGACGCGGAACGAAAAAGCAGGCTTGCAAGGGGTTCAGGGACTTTAAAGGATAGGGGTTAAACTTGATTAAATATCAAAATTAATCAAAGTTTAGTATTCAAGAAAGCTAAGAGGTCGGGGATTAGTTGGGTTAGGGTAAGGTATCCATAGAATGATTGATAAAAAATCAAAGCTAGCAGAGGTGCATCCTGTGGGGTCTTTAAAAGGTGCGTAATGAGTAAAAAACAACACGGTACTCGCTCAAGTGCAGAGCTGATTCCAGCGAATACCCCACCCCCTAAGATTAACTTACAGAATGCCGCAGCTATCCGGCGCGAATTAGCAGCGGTCTACAGGGATGCACGAGCCGGAAAAATAGAAACACAAGATGCTACTCGCTTAGGCTATCTGCTGAACCTATTAGGCCAAGCGCTTGAGCGTGAAGAGTTAGAAAATCGTTTAGAAGCATTAGAGGCACAGCAGTCATGAACAAAACACTAGCCAAGCGCTTAAATAGTCTGGAAGCGCGACTATCATCCCAAAAAGAACCACTGATGATTATGCGTGTTATTGTTGCGCCAGATCGTGACATTTCCCCAGAGATAACAGGCATTGAATGCAACGGCGAAATTCTGCCACGGCTCGAAGAGGAAGCCAGAGAGGCTTTGCATGAACGCGCCTTTACGCACTTTAAACCACCTAATGGTGTTGCGGTGCAGCTTATTGAGGTGTTTTGAATGACCATTGAGCAACTGGACGCGATGTATAAAAAATCTTACGCGCTGGCGTTGGCAAAGCGTAACCCGACTGCCATGGTCGCGGCGGCTTCAGCGCTGGCTAAGTTGCACGGCCTTAACGCGCCCGATAAACAGCTAGTGACCCATAAAACACCCGTTCCCAGCAAACTCACACCTGATATGACACTGGAAGAAATGAGCCGCGCTTATGAGGATTTGCGACGGGCTAGCTACCATTGATCGGCGGCAAAACATCGGCAGTTTTCACAGAAGCGCGCATGCGAGGGATATGAATCTGAACCAATGCAAAATACGAAATTCGTTGTTTTTAGAAAAATAAATGAATTAGCACTAGGCAGTTATTTCCAAAATGGAAACAACTCAGATTAGTACGGCACTAGTATAAATCGGCTCAGGGCTTGCCGAATGCTAGGTTAAGCTCTTGATTCAGCAGCTATTACTAATCCTCAAAAAATTAGGATAGGTTTAAGTCAAATGAGTATTTAAGCGGCTTTATCTACGGTTTCCGGCTTACCCTTCACCTCTTGGCCTGCCAGTTGAATGAGTAAACGCAAAGCATGATTAACCGCTTGGGCATCTTTGAAATGAACTGCTACATCGGGGTCTAACAGCACAATATTTGTACCCTGTTGGTAATGTTTACCGCGAACACCCCCAGAAAAGTCATATTCAGGGCGCATATCCTCATCAAGATTGTTCATATTGTTTCCTTTCATATTTGGTTGCAGGTCGAGCACTGATTAATCGAATACTCGCTGGCTCACGCTCGGTATAGGCTACCACTAGCAAATTGCCT
>JBJOOT010000215.1:0-5467 GCA_046051185.1 Pseudomonadota bacterium
AAGTAAATCAATATTTTCTTTAATATCTTTTTTTAAGTTAATCACCATGCGAGGAGTGAGAATTTTTCTAGAAGATTCTTGAATAAGAACTTGCGTGATATTATCCAGTTTATTAAGAATTATTTTTTGGTCATACGAATAGCCTGAGGCTTTAAGCATATTTTGTTGTAAGGTGAGTCCTAAGTTAATTAGGAACGAACAAAAAATAATCATCAACGTAATACTAAAAAAAGCAAATACGCTGTTAGTCCCAAGATCATAAGGTCGTAAAAAATTTTGCATGATACCGATAAAATGTTATTTTTCTTTAAAAAAACTTAAAAATAAAGCTGATCACGTATTTTTAATTATCTTGGTCGGTAACAAAAGTATATATTTTCTAACGCAGTTTGGATGGGTGAATAGTGCCGTTGTGTGAGCCTGCGTTGTGAAAGAAATACACAGTTGCTTTTTACCAAATACTCAGCAGTATAGATAGTCCTAATGAAATGATGAAGCAGTCATTAGAGTAGCAATCTCTCCTTATCCGTATGAATTGTAGCAAACTAGTATCCCCCCCCTAGTTTTGCTACATTATCGCCTTTCTTTGATCTGAGAGTATCCCCTCATGGCGAATCCAAGTGTATTTTTTGATGTTTCCATCGGCGGTCAGCCTGCTGGACGGATCGTGTTTGAATTATTTGAAGATGTAGTCCCAAAAACGGCAGAAAACTTCCGTGCTTTATGTACAGGTGAGCAGGGCTTTGGCTATAAAGGCTCTAGTTTTCATCGAGTGATTCCTGAGTTTATGGTGCAAGGCGGTGATTTCACGAATCACAATGGTACAGGTGGTAAGTCAATTTATGGGGCGCGTTTCCCTGATGAAAACTTCAAATTGAAGCATGATCGGGCTGGTTTATTGTCGATGGCGAATGCAGGGCCGAATACGAATGGTTCGCAATTTTTTATTACCACGGTCGTTACGCCTTGGTTAGATGGCAAGCATGTGGTTTTCGGTCAAGTTACTGAAGGTATGGATGTGTTAAAGGCGATTGAAGCCAATGGCACACGCAGCGGTAGCACCAAAGCTTCCATCAAAATTGAAGATTGCGGCCAGCTCTAAGTTGGCTTAGTGATACTGAGGCCGATCAATGCTTCATAATCGCTGATCGGCCTTGAATTTAAACCCCGCCTTACTCTTCTAACTTACCATTCACTTCACTATGCAAGGTTTAAATCCTCAACAACAGGCTGCGGTCGTGCATCTTGGCTCGCCTTTATTGGTATTAGCGGGTGCTGGCAGTGGTAAAACGCGGGTGATTACCCAAAAAATTGCGTGGTTAATTCGTAAAGCCGACTACGAAGCTAAAACCATTGCAGCGATTACGTTCACTAATAAAGCGGCGCGCGAAATGCGTGAGCGTGCAGGGCAATTACTGAATAAAGAGGAGTCGAAGGGCTTAACAGTTGCCACTTTCCACACCTTAGGTTTAACTATCCTCAAACAAGAGCTGAAAAAACTCGGCTATAAACCGGGCTTTTCGATTCTCGATGCCCAAGATAGTGATTTAGTCTTACGTGAATTAGCGATTAAAGAAGATATTGGCGAGGCTGAGGATATTCGTTGGCAAATTTCTCGTTGGAAAAATGATTTCCTTAGCCCCGAACAAGTCATGCAGCAAGCTACCGATGAATTAGGCCAACGAGCAGCGCGCTTATATGAGCAATACCAACGCCAAATCAAGGCTTATAATGCGGTGGATTTTGATGATTTAATTGTCTTGCCTGTGCAATTATTCCAGCAATATCCCGAAGTTTTAGCTCATTGGCAGCAGCGTTTGCGTTATTTATTGGTGGATGAATATCAAGATACCAATGCCTGTCAGTATCAATTAATTCGCCAATTAACCGGAGTACGCGGTGCTTTGACGACAGTCGGGGATGATGATCAGTCAATTTATGCTTGGCGAGGGGCGCGTCCTGAAAATATTCTCCAGTTACAGAGCGACTATCCAAATTTAAAGGTCATTAAATTGGAGCAGAATTATCGTTCTACTCAACGAATTTTGGATAGTGCGAACTATTTAATTGGTCATAATCCCCATTTGTTTGAAAAGAAACTATGGAGCACTTTGGGCGAAGGTGAGCCGATTCTCATTATGCCTTGCCGTTCGGTGGAACATGAGGCGGAAAAGGTCGTCGGGGAGATTATGAAGCGCCATTTTCGTGAGCGCGCTGAGTATAAAGATTTTGCGATTTTATATCGTGGCAATCATCAAAGTCGTAGTTTTGAAACTCTATTACGCCAGCAAAATATTCCCTATCAAATCACAGGCGGGACTTCTTTTTTTGAGCGCACTGAAGTTAAAGATATTTTGGCTTATTTGCGCTTGATCAGTAATCCGAATGATGATGCGGCCTTTTTGCGAGTGATTAATACTCCCCGTCGCGAAATTGGGACAAGTAGTTTAGAAAAACTAGGTGATTATGCCCATGAGCGCAAAAACAGCTTATTTATTTGTGCTCAGGAGTTGGCCTTTGCGGAGCGAGTCAGTGCTAAGTCACGGCAACGCTTGGAGCATTTTACGACTTGGCTGAATGATTTAATTGAGCTGAATAAAACTGAGCATCCGGCGAATGTGGTGAAGCGAATTATTAGCGATATTCATTATGAGGATTGGCTCTTGCAAAACTCCAGCTCACCGAATATGGCTGAAAAGCGCATGGCGAATGTGCATGAAGTGGTCGATTGGGTGCATAAGCTTTACGATGATGGCTTAGGCAAAGAAACCCTAGCGGACATCGTTGCACACATGAGCTTAGTGGATTTATTGGAGCGCAATAGTGAAGAGGTTGAGCAGAATGCAGTAACCTTAATGACTTTGCACGGTGCTAAGGGCTTGGAGTTTCCATATGTGTTTTTGATTGGTGCTGAGGAAGAAATCCTGCCCCATCTCAACAGTATGGATGAAGCAGGTATTCAAGAAGAACGGCGTTTGGCGTATGTGGGCATTACCCGTGCACAGAAGCATTTAACGATTAGCTATGCGAAAACCCGCTCACGCTATGGCGAAAAAATGGCTTGTGATCCCAGTCGCTTTTTAGCAGAACTTCCCGAGGAACATCTGCTTTGGGAAGATCGTAAAATCAGTACGCCTGAAGAGCGCCAAGCCACCGCCAGCGCTTATATTTCTAGTCTGAAGGATTTATTGGCTTAGTGGGAGCTGTTCTGGCAGTTTTGCTATCGCCGCCGCTTTTATCCGTCCAAAACCTCTAATGTGTGCCACAGCTTCTAATTGGTGCTGAGCCTCTGCTAGATGTTCAACTTTCAAATTTTGAGCTAATTGTGCAATTAAATTGCTATAGGCCTTGATCAGCGCTCGTTCTTGTTTGCGTTCGGCATGATAAGCAAACAGGTCTAAAGGTGTACCCCGCAAAACTTTTAAGCGCGCTAAGGTCGGCATCAGCTTAAATAACCATTGCCCGTATTGGCTTTTGATCGCTTGCCCTTGCTGATCTTGGCGAGCAAATAAAGGTGGGGCAAGGTTAAGTTTAATCTGATAGTCTTGACCGGGTTCACCTTCAAAGTTTTTGCGTAATTGCTCAATGAATTCCGGTTGGGCATATAAGCGAGCGACTTCATATTCATCTTTATAAGCCATCAAACGGGCAAGATTTTTGGCAGCGATGCGAGTCAAGGGTAAGCTCTTATCCACCGCTAAATTCATTTCTGCCTGTTGCAAAGGTGCTAAGATTCGTTCATAGCGTTGAGCATAGGCTGCATTTTGATATGCCGTGAGCCAGTGGCGATTAAGATTTAATAGAGTCTCTAAATCAGGCTCAGCAGGTGCGTCTAAGGTTTGAGTGGTCAGTATTTCTTGGGCATTACCAAAATGAGCAAAATGGCAGCCCCATAAAAATGCGGCTTTATTTTTCTTTACCTGAGTACCATTTAAGTCAATCGCTTGCATGAGGCTCTCACGTTGCAGGGGAATCCAGCCCTTTTGCCAAGCAAAGCCGAGCAAGAGTGTATTTGCAAACAGCGTATCACCCAGCAATTTAAGCGCTAGCTCATTAGCATTTAGAAACTCACAATCAGATCCCATACTGTTTTGTAAGTCATAAACAATCGATTGCCCCGGAAATGCCCAATTGCGTTGTGTAATAAACTCAG
The DNA here is from genome assembly GCA_046051185.1 of Pseudomonadota bacterium. Taxonomy (GTDB): domain Bacteria; phylum Pseudomonadota; class Gammaproteobacteria; order Thiotrichales; family Thiotrichaceae; genus Thiolinea. Next base: position 4,154 of record JBJOOT010000215.1, read on the forward strand.
CCGTGGGGGTTTGACTGGTATTGATAATGGCTTGGGTTTGCCCATTTAAAGTCATGGATAAGGCTTCTTGGGAGGCCGAGACGATGGCATCACAACCCAATAATAAATTCGCTTCCCCGATAGCGATTTTACTGGCATTCAGTTGGCTAGGCTGTTGAGCTATTTGTACATGAGATAAAACAGCGCCCCCTTTTTGGGCTAGCCCTGCCATATCCAGTACGGTCACTCCCTTGCGCTCTAAATGTGCAGCCATACCTAATAAAGCGCCAATAGTGACGATACCTGTACCCCCCACGCCCGTAATTAAAATCCGATGCGGGGTTTCTAAGCTGGGTAGGACCGGTGGTGGCAAGTCTTCATGACTGGGTTGTTCAAGTTGAGTTGGCTCCGGTTTACGTAAAACAGCCCCTTCTAGGCTAACAAAACTTGGGCAAAAACCTTTGACACACGAAAAATCTTGATTGCAAGTTGATTGATTGATTTTCCGCTTTGTGCCTTTTGGGGTCATAACGGGTTCAATGGATAGACAATTCGAGACTTTGGAGCAATCGCCGCAGTTTTCACAAACTTCTGTATTGATAAACGTACGCTCTTGAAGATCCGGCATTAAGCCCCGTTTCCGGCGGCGGCGTTTTTCAGTGGCACACATTTGTTCATAAATTAGAATCGTCGTGCCTGTGGTATCTCGTAGGCGTTTTTGTACCGCATCTAATTCATCACGGTGCACAATTTCAATCGAAGCGGGTAAGCGGTTTTCAGCGATTTGATATTTTTTGGGATCATCGGTGACAACGATTGTTTTGGCAACTCCCTCCGCTTCCACCTGATTGACCAACATCGGGACAGTCAAAGTACCATCGATGGGTTGTCCACCGGTCATGGCTACAGCATCATTGAAGAGAATTTTGTAAGTAATATTAGCCTTGGCGGCGACCGCTGCCCGAATCGCTAATAAGCCCGAATGAAAATAAGTACCATCGCCGAGGTTGGCAAATACATGCTGATCCGCCGTGAAGTGCATTTGCCCAAGCCATGCCACACCCTCACCACCCATTTGGCTAAAGGTATCGGTATTACGATCCATCCAAATAGTCATGTAATGGCAGCCAATCCCTGCTAAAGCGCGTGAGCCTTCCGGTACGCGCGTCGAGGTATTATGCGGGCAACCCGAACAGAACCACGGCTTACGCTCGGCCGTCACGCGGGGGCGGGCGGTTTCACGTTCTTTGGCTTCAATAATGCCGATCCGCTCATTGACATGCTGGCGAATATCTTCTGGCACGGACATCGTCACTAAACGTTGGGCAATCGCTT
>JBJOOT010000216.1:0-5413 GCA_046051185.1 Pseudomonadota bacterium
TCTACTAAACCGACCACTTAAACCGCTCCCTTAGTTGTTTATAAGAGCATTGTGCTAATTTAATGGACGCTTATATCTATAATAATTGGCTCTGAAGGCTCATTGATGACTACGCCCCCCTCAGAACGTGAGCAGCTATTAAGCTTACTGACTACAAAAGGTATTTTACATAGTAGCCCTGAACGCCCGCTGCTAAGCCGTGATGGCAAAGTTCAGTTGCGTTGGGTAATGAATTTTTTAGCCATTTCACTATCCGCTGACAATATACAGTTAGCCGCTCGCCAACTGTTGCCATTATTAGGGAAGTTTAAAGCCCGTCAATTAGCGACCCTTGGTACCGCGGCAGTGCCGTTAATGACTGCCAGTATTATCGCCTCAAAGGGTTATTATACGGGGCTAATGGTGCGCACAAAGCGTAAAACCTATGGTACAGGCCATTTGATTGATGGTGAGCTTCGTTATGCAGAACCGGTCATTGTTATTGATGATTCGATTGGTTCTGGAACGAATATGTTGGAATGTATCGAAAAGCTAGAGCAGGCTGGCCTTAAAGTTGCCGGATGTGTAGCTTTAGTGCGCTTTGGTTATAATAGTGGTTATGCTCGTCTATTAGAGGCGGGGTATCGAGTTGAAACCCTCTTTGACCAATATCGGGATCTAGCACCTCTGATTCAAAATGAACCAATTCATGCTCATGATCCACTCAAAGCCAGTTTCCGTAATATTGTTTGGGATAACGCCAGCTTACCCGATTATCTTTCCCCCTTTCAGGCGATTCGTACAGCTATTCAGCATTATTGGCAAACAGGTCATCTATTACGTCCACCCCGTTGCTTTAATCAAAGATTAGATACTCGTGGTGGTTTGTCCTTGAGTTTGCGGGCGCAAGATAGCTTATATACCGCCCAAGCACGGCAAAGTTTTTGGCATTTTCCTGAGAATGTTCCCAGTACCGCTGGGCTAGATGTATTACAGGGGGCTTGGTTACTTGCACAACAATTACAAAACGATCCTCAACGCTTAGAGCGCCTTGCTAACGCCGCTTTGGGGTTATCGCTATTTAGTCCTTTAGAGGCATGTGCCTATGGGGATTTTGACCCTACTCAACACGGCTTAGCCTTACGCAGTTACGAAAGCCCTTGGCAAATGGGTGGCGCATTACCGAATATGCCAGGGATTTATGATGCTGCACATTTACTAGAACATGCCCGTTTTACTAATACTCAGTTACGCCCCCTCGAAGCTTTTCAGTTATATCGCTACAAAGTGGTTAAATTAATCGAGTCAGGAGCAGAATGGCCATTGGGTGGAGAAACTCGCTCTGATGCATGGGATGAAGATCTAACATTGATTTCACCCATTGCTACTGGCTTGCAACAGCTCGTACAAACAATACAGCTAGGTATGGCATTGCCTTTACAGCTGGCGGAAGTATTTATTCCTAGTAGCTGTCAGTATCTGTTCTTAAGTGTGTATGCATCGGGTAAGGCCATCGCTTGTGTAGGCTTACAACCACAAGGTAGTGAGACTTTAATCAGCCTCGTTCGTCATGCAGCCAGTGATCCGCGTTGGCAAGCGATTCAAGGGCAGGTTGATCAAGATTTATTGATCAAACTCAGTTTTCTGAGTGAAAAGCGCTATCTTGGTAGAGCCACCGATTTAAGCACATTAAAGCAATGGGTCTTAGGGGTTGATGCAATTAGCCTACAAGCTGACCCGCATTTTGCGCTGATATTAGCGACTATTGCAGGAGAGCAGAACTGGTCGGCTACTCAGCTAACCCACGAGCTTTATACCAAGGCGGGTCTTTGCCCTTTGGAGCAAGCCGTAGATTGGTATGCTTATCGTAGCCGTGAGTGGGGAATGCGAGCTAATCAGCTGTATTATCTTGCCCCTGATTTTCCAGTGCCGCCTATCGAAATAGCCAGCCCCCTTTTAATGGAGCAATTTTATTGGCATTTCTTGCAACAACAGCGGCAATTGGGTGTATTTCACAGTGATTATATGCCGCACTCACATCAAGCTTCGCTGTCGTATCCACTAAGCAATACGGCTCAGATTCTTGCTTTATTGGCACAATACTTACCTGATCAAGAAACTTGGCAAGAGACTTGGTATTACCTACAAGAAAGTGATTTAAGAAGAACTACTCTGTTAGATAAATCTTTTCTGGCCTTAGCATGGTTGTATAAGTCTGAGCTGAACCCTAAAGAACAAACTCAATTAGCTCACTGCTTGGCGGCCATTCAAGCGAGTATGAACTCACACGGGCAATTCCCCAAAGTGCAATGCTACGAGGAGCAAGTTTATTATGGGCATCCATTATTGGCTTTATTAGTTGCTTTCCGCTTGGGATATGCGGTGAATACGGATCAATTAAGTAAAGCGAGTGAGGTGATCATTGAATATGCCTACGAGTTAGCACCTCTAGTTTGTTACCCCAATTTACTCTTAATTTTGACGCAAATTGCACAAACCTGTGAGCCGTCACCCGATGACGCAAGTTATCAATTGCTGGTCAGTAGCATCGAAAAACTCAGCCTAGCCTTACTTGCTTGGCAACAAACAAATGGCTGCTTTCTTCCCGAACAGGCTAGGCTCTCACCTAATAGTTATACCGCCCATATTGCTCATGCGCTTGTAGTGACAACTGCCTACCTGAAAACGGCTAAGCCCGCCTTAGCACAACGCTGTCAACAAGCAGTAGATACTGCACTGCACTACTTACAAACGCGCACGCTACAAGCTAAACAACAAGTCTATTTCCCGTTTGGAAACTATGTCGTGGGAGGAGTTTACAGTGGTTTGCCTACGGGATTATTAAATATCAAGCTGAGTGCTTTGACGCTTCATATCCTCTTATTCAGTCAGTCGATAAGCAAGGAGGCTTGAGGATGAGTCGACTACGCTCCATGCAATACCATGGCAAATTTTATCCAGCCGATCCTGCAGTTCTGACACAAAGCTTGAATGTTTATCTCAAGCCACAAAGGGTCGGCTTGCCCACTGAGCCGATTAAGGTAGCAATTATTCCGCATGCAGCTTATGCCTATTCAGGTCGTATTGCTGGTCTAGTCTACGCTGGTTTACAAACACAAAAAGAGCGAATTAAACGTATTGTGTTGCTTGCCCCTAACCACCAGTTTGCTCATGTGGGTGGCTTAATCAGTGCGTATGAGGCTTTTGCCAGCCCTTTAGGAGCAATTCCCCTTGATCACGATTTTATTAAGACACATTGGCTGCCCCTTGAACAGCTTAGCCTGAATGATGCGGCGCATGATATGGAGTACAGTATTGAAGTCCAGTTGCCGTTTATTCGCTACACCTTACCAGATGCCACGCTCGCCCCCTTACTTTTAAGTTCTAGTAGCCCCGAAACATTACGAGCCTTATTACAAGCGGCTTGGGAGGATAACGCTACCTTAATTTTAATTAGTTCAGATTTATATCATTATTTGCCACCTACCCAAGCCGTACAACGTGGAATGCAGCTTAGCCGTACTATCCTCGAACATCGCTATATGCAAATCACGCCTGAGGATGCCTGCGGTGCTATCGCTATCAATGCTCTAAGCCACTTTGCTCATCAAAATAATAGCTATTGGTTAAATTTAGCCACTCAGCACTCACAACAAACCAGTGCTTATCCCCATGATCAAGTCGTTGGGTATGGTGGTTTTTTGCTTTTTATGATCTCGAATGACCATCTATCTATGAAATAGAAACATTTAAGTATTTTCCGTACAAAACCTTAAAAAAATATGAGAAGTTGCCGAAGAGACACTCGGTAGGCAGTGCGTCTTTATGCCTGATGCCTATTAATTACACATATTGGCGGATTGCTTTACATATGAAATAAACAGAGATATATCAATATGGCTATTCAATTTAATCCTCAGCAACGCTCTATACAAAATACTAATCAAACTGATGCAGCTTATGCCAATAAAAATCGCTCATGTGGGGTTGGGAATAATTTTCATAATCAAACTAACTCCAGTTTCAATTTAAATAATTCATCATTACAACAGTTGATTGAAAACTTACTTTCTCAACTTAGCAAACTTTTCCAACAGCATGGTAATAATAGTGGTGGTAGCACTCCAAAGCCTGCACCTGTGGTATTAGACGGCCCCGCGATTGGCTTAGGGGGCGGTACAACCCCACAACCCGTACCCCCTGTGGTATTAGATGGCCCCGCGATTGGCTTAGGGGGTGGTACAACCCCACAACCCGCCCCTCCTGTAGTATTAGATGGCCCCGCGATTGGCTTAGGGGGTGGTACAACCCCACAACCCGCCCCTCCTGTAGTATTAGATGGCCCCGCGATTGGCTTAGGGGGTAGTGTAACCCCACAACCCGTACCCCCTGTGGTATTAGATGGCCCCGCGATTGGATTAGGGGGCGGTACAACCCCACAACCCGCACCGCCTGTAGTATTAGACGGCCCTGCGATTGGTTTAGGGGCTGGCAAGTTTTAACAGAGCAACTGATGCTGATAAGAAGCCGACAAGGATAGGCCGCTAACATATGAAATCTGTTATAGTCATGAGCAAATTTTTTGGGTTGGAGAGTAGTGATGCCAACACTGATGGTTCAGGGCTGTACCTCAGATGCAGGAAAAAGTACCTTAGTCGCTGGTTTATGTCGGGTATTTAAACGTCGTGGTTTAAAAGTTGCCCCTTTTAAACCACAGAATATGGCCTTAAACAGTGCAGTCACTGCTGAGGGTGGTGAAATCGGTCGAGCACAGGCTCTGCAAGCCCAAGCCGCAGGAGTTGCACCCTCTGTGCATATGAATCCTGTTTTACTTAAGCCCAATACGGATACCGGTGCGCAAGTGATCTTGCAAGGTAAAGCACTGGTGAATCTGGAAGCTTTAGCCTATCACTTATATAAACCCAAAGCAGCGGAAGCTGTATTCGATTCTTATCAACGCCTCGTTGATGAATATCCCTATATTTTAGTTGAGGGGGCTGGTAGCCCGGCGGAAATTAATCTGCGCGAGGGTGATATTGCTAATATGGGCTTTGCAGAAGCGGCCGATTGCCCCGTGATTTTAATTGCAGATATTGATCGGGGTGGTGTTTTCGCGCATTTAGTGGGAACGCTCAATCTTCTTTCTGTCACTGAACAAGCTCGGATTAAAGGCTTTGTCATTAATCGTTTTCGCGGTGATCTTGGTTTATTAAAGAGCGGCTTAGATTGGTTAGAAGCGCATACCGGCAAGCCCGTTCTAGGGGTATTACCGTATTTGCATGGCTTGCATTTAGATGCCGAGGACGCCTTACCTGAACAGCAAAGCTCTAAAGCCCGTTTTCGTGTCGTCGTACCTGTGCTACCCCATATTAGTAATCATACCGATTTTGAGCCACTGCGCTTACACCCACAAATTGACTTTCGCTATCTGCGG
>JBJOOT010000217.1:0-5377 GCA_046051185.1 Pseudomonadota bacterium
AATACTTGGAGTGAAAAATGGCAAGCCAATTGGCAAGAAACTGCTGAGATTTTTAAAGCTTACCATGATGAATTTAATGCAACCACTGAAGCTTCGTTGAAAAAAATCGTACAAGTCTAACTAGTTCTCTCTTACAGGTGTGAATGGGTCTGCCTGTCCTCGACAAATGGGGCTGTACTTTCCTCCTATTTCCATTTGTCACAATCGCCCGCTTAAGGTGTGCTTGAGCGGGCATCTTCATTATGAAATGATAATGAATCTATTATCTACTGGGTTTTATTAAAATTGCGCCAGCACTGAATATTACACCCAATCGGGTGCAATATCGTCTGAAGGTAGTATCCATTTAAAACTCTGGTGATACTACATGAAATTGTTGTGGTGCATTAATAGCCCCTTGAGGCAAGTCATAAAGTGACTGCTGAAAATTCTCGAAAATCCTTAAACCTTCTGGCCACGCACCAAAACCAGAAGCAACATTGATATGTCCGGCTGCACCGATATTGATAAAGCGACTTTCCCAAGTATCTGCCCACGTTTCAGCGCTTGCTAAAGGCATCCACGGATCATTGCTACTAGCAACGACTACACTTGGAAAATCCAAGGCTTGTTTGGGTAAATGCAGGGCTACATTATCGCGTGCACTCACATACAACTCACCAGCCTGAAAACCATGTAAGCTAAAGCGACTTGGATTGGCGGGAGCGACGAGCATTGCTCCGGCGATCTTTTCAGGTTGTTTTTGTGCTGCATAAAGGCTGGCTAAGCAACCAAAACTATGCGCAATAATCCAAACTTTGCCACGAGCCTGCTGGATACTGTGGCTGACCGCTTGTGCCCAAAGGGGGAGAATAGGATTGTCCCAATCTTCTTGTTCAACCCGCTTAGTATTGGGCAATTTGCGTTCTAGCCAAGTTTGCCAATGTTGTAACTCACTGCCGTATAGTCCGGGGACGCTTAAAATCGTGTTCATGCCTTGGTCTCCTCCTGCACATAGGCGACGAACAAAGTCGCTGCCATATCAGCGCGGCGATGGGTGTAAAGCCATTGAGTAAAAGTCTTTTCTACAAAATCGCGCAAAGCCCAAGCATTACGCTGCTTTTTCCAAAGCTCAATATGCCGTGTAATATTCTCTAAAGCCCGTTGATGTTGATGGCGATGCAACAACAAATACGGATAGTCTGTGGCGCTCATATCTTGTTCTTCTGCTTTAAATTGTTCACTTAATTGCTGCTGGAGTTGCAGAAGCAGCTCACCAATCTTGGCAACATTCGGTTTTTGTGTAGTGATCTGAGCGGTCAATTCTAAATGCAACGCGGATAAATGCTGCTGAAGTTCCAAATTCATTAACTGCATATAAAGCGTTTGAAAATTCGCTAAATGATCCTTAGAAACTGTGGAGCCAGCCGCTAAACCTAGTGCCATGAAATTTTTCCTATATCAGATAAGGCAACACTTTAGGAAAGAGCAGGGTTGGGTGGAACTAAGAAAAAATGGAAAGCTTATACAGCGAGGTGAATAGTTAAAGGGGCGCAACTAAACTTTGGCTATAGCTGAGTCATTGCCTAGACATCTGCCGAATCATTTGAATTTCCTCAGCTTCAATCCCTAAAGACTCCAAAAAATCTTGATGTGCTTCCGGTGAGCGCTGTTCAAATTCAGCATGCCATTTATTCATGCCGATTTCGTCTAAGCCTGCCGCTCGCAGCATTGCTACCCAGCGTTGTTTGGTCATGGTACGGCTATGGTTTAAAGCAACAGGGGATTCCAATAAGCGAATAATAACTTGCTGTTGCTGACGTAAGCGCTGCATTTCCCGATTCAAATCGTGGAGATGACGCTCCAGCACGGAAGCACTACTTTCCGTGTTGGAGGCCAAGAGGGTTTGAATTGTTTCCAAAGGCAAGCCTGCTTCCCGATAGGTTTGTATCTGCAACATGCGCTGCAAGGCTTGTTCAGTATATAACCTATAACCGCTGGCACTACGGGTGGAGGCAGGTAGCAGACCAATCGTATCGTAGTACAATAAAGTGCTACGTGATAAACCAAAGCGTTTGCTAAGCTGGCCGATGGTATACATCTTCATTCCCAAGTTGTGGGCTTAGCGGCTAGCCTTGCGAATCTGTGAGACTTCCTCACTGGAGATTTGCAGCCATTCCAGAAAAGCTTGATGTTGTTCTGGGTAGCGCTGCTCAAATAGCTGATGCCATTTGCTCATCATGGTTTCATCTAAACCTGCGTCACGAAAAAGCTCAGCCCATTGCATTTTATTAATACTTGCGTTTTGCATCTTGATCTCCTGTTGTGTTAAGTAACAGGACTCACCTTAAACTGTGTAGTGATAGACAGGTCAAGAGTCGTATTCAACTCAAGCTAGCAACTTAAACTAAAGTTGTCCTCAGTCATAGCACAGATCTAGCTGTCTTGCAGATATTTGTAATTAAGGCTTTTCTGCTATGCTTGATCTCATCACTATCAAGTGGAAAATAGGATGCTAAGCACCATTAACCGGAAACGCTATGCTGAGTTAGATAGGTTGCTGTGGGACGTACACAGCAACCAAGTCTCGCCTGAGCTGGCTTTTCGTGTCTATGAAGAGCGTTGGGGTTTTGTGCAAGAGCAGAATCTGAAGCCACGAGAACGAGCGTTGATTAAAGTCTTAACGCGTCGAGTTGGCAAAGGTATTTTTGTACCGCTATTCGGGATGGTGCGATATGGCTAGTTATCAACTGCCGTACCATCAATTGATTGCTGGTGCTTTAAAGCAGTTCAATGCAGATTTTCTCATTGAGCATACAATTTGCTTTGGTGGTGGAACACGCATTGCTCTGGAGCTGGATGAATATCGTGAGTCAGTGGATATTGATTTTCTGTGTCCGAACATCGCTGCTTATCGTGCAGTACGCGAGCAAATTACTACTGCTTCTTTGGGCAGTTTGGTTCAGCAGGAGTTTGAGTATTTGCGTGAGATTCGAGCTGATCGTTATGCGGTTAGAACCTTTCTCAAACTAGAACATACTGTGGTTAAACTTGAGATTGTCAGTTGTGATGAATATCGCTTAACCGCAGGCTTTGATAAAACAATTTTCCCTGTACCGTACTTATTACCAGAGTCTTGCTGGATAACAAAGTTATTAGCTAATGCTGACCGTGCACTGGCGCCACCGTTTAAAGATGTATTCGATTTAGTAGCCATGCACGTAGCTTGGGGAGCTATACCTCAAGCAGCATGGGGCGAAGCTGAACGACATTATGGCATAGTCCCACATCGTGAATTATTAAAAGCCTTAGAAGCAATGTTAGCTAAGCCAGAGTTTTATTTAGCACGAGCGGCTGATATGAAAATGAAGCCTGATTGGGCGAAACGTATCGTTTATCAGGGCGCTGATGAGTTATATCAGTCAGTTAAAAGCTAAATTTTATGAGAGCTTCTAGCAGTTAAATCTTTAAATCAAACCCATCCGCATCCATCCAAGCTGGAAATTGCTCACGAAATTGCTTCAAAGCACTCAAATCTAACAGCGTTGTGGCTACAAAAGCGCTGCCTTCCGCCTGATCAATCAGCAATTCACCTTTGAAATCAACCGCGAGTGAGTCCCCACTATAGGCCAAGCCTAAACCATCCGTGCCTACTCGATTCACACCCAGTACATAGCTTTGATTTTCAATCGCCCGCGCTTGCAGCAGGGTACGCCAAGGTTTACGCCGTACTGCAGGCCAGTTAGCGACTACAATCGCCAAGTCATAGTCATTACGATTGCGCATAAACACAGGGAAGCGCAGGTCATAGCAGACTTGGGGCAAAATACGCCAACCTTGATAATTAAAGGTTTTACGCTCTAAGCCCGCGCTGTAATGATTGGCTTCATCCCCCATACGGAACAGATGGCGCTTATCATAAAATTGCACTACCCCATCAGGGGTAGCGAACAGAAAGCGATTGGTATATTGCCCCTCAAAGGCGGTCGCGACTGAACCACAAATAGCGGCTTGTAAGTTGGTCGCTTGTGTTTGTAGCCAAGTAAAAGTCTCACCGCCATAAGCTTCAGCATGCGTTTCGGGGCTCATCATAAAGCCCGTGGTGAACATTTCCGGCAAGACTATTAAATCAGTTTGCCCCGCTAAATCTTGGAGCAATTCCGTAAACTGCGCTCGATTGGCTTTGGGATTTTGCCAAACGAGTTCAGTTTGCACCAAACTCACCCGTAAAGATTCAGACATAACTCTACTCCTAAAGGGGTGCTAAGCGCTTAGCGGCGTTTTGCAAGGTCTCATCGCCTTTGGCAAAGCAGAAGCGAATCAAGCGCATTTCAGGGGGCTGTTTATAAAATACCGAAATGGGAATTGCAGCGACACCTACTTCTTTAGTTAGCCATTCGCAGAAAGCGGTATCTGGCAAATCACTGATTGCGCTGTAATCGACCAGTTGGAAATAAGTACCTGCAGAGGGAGTAAAAGTAAAACGGCTATTGCTGATTAATGAACAAAACAAATCGCGCTTGTGCTGATAAAACTGCGGCAGATTATCCGCATGTTCGGGTTGATCACGCAGAATATCCGTCAGTGCGAATTGCATCGGTGTACAGCTAGAAAAGGTCAGATATTGGTGCATCTTACGAAATTCAGCCGTTAAGGGCGGTGGAGCGACGCAATAACCAATTTTCCAGCCAGTGGCATGATAGGTTTTGCCAAAGGACGAGACCACAAAGCTGCGTTCATAGAGTTCTGGATAGCGATTTAAACTTTGATGCAGTTGCCCATCAAACACGATATGCTCATAGACCTCATCGCCCAAAAGCAGAATATCCGTACCCCGCACAAGTTCAATCAACTGTTGCATATCGGCAGCAGTCAGGATGCTACCGCTTGGATTATGGGGTGAATTCAGAATAATTAAGCGTGTTTTCGGCGTGATGGCCGCTTTAAGTTTTGCCCAATCAATGGCAAAACTAGGCGGCTGTAAGGGTAAATGCACCGCTACCCCACCATTCAATTCAACAGCGGGTTCATAGCTGTCATAGGCAGGGTCAAACATAATCACTTCATCACCCGTGCGCACCACGGCAGCAATCGCTGCAAATAAAGCTTCCGTTGCACCGGACGTGACGGTCACTTCATCGGCTGAAACTGGATTAGCATAAATGCGTTGCACTTTAGCGGCGATTTGTTCACGCAAAATAGGCAAGCCGCTCATGGGGGCGTATTGATTCATACCCTGAGCGATATAAGTGCCGACGGCTTTTAAGAGTGCCGGTGGGCCATCAAAATCGGGAAAGCCCTGCGAGAGATTAATGGCCTGATATTCATTCGCTAATTGCGACATCACCGTAAAAATCGTTGTTCCGATCTGTGGCAATTTACTAGCAGGGTAGTGCAT
>JBJOOT010000218.1:0-5298 GCA_046051185.1 Pseudomonadota bacterium
TATTAGTTAACTGTTTATTCGTTAATGGAGGCAGCCCTTAATGTCAGCTTATGCTTTCGAAGTTCGCCCCACCCCAACTCGTATTGAAGTATGGGTTAACATGCCCGATCAGGGACTTCGTTATCTTCCCAGTTTATGGCTACGCACCCGCAGCGAAGCGCCAGAAGAGCGTGATTTAGGCACCCGCCAACGCCTGATCAATCCCCATAAACTGGCCGTCGATATTGAGCTAACCCAAGCCCAGATCACAGGAGATAATCTAGCCCTCCAGTTTAGTGATGGCTTGTCCACTACCTTGTCACTCCAACGCTTGATACGCGACCTCAGCCTAGATGATGAATGCCCTCCTAACATAGCTTGGCGTACCGCTGACTGGCAAATATCAGAGCAGACGCAGGGTCAACGCCCATTACCACGGTATGACTGGCGTACCTTGAATCAGGATGAGCCGTTTTTTAACGCATTAACCGACTTCATTCAATACGGCTTTTTGCTATTACACAACACGCCCACCGAAGCAAATAGCCTACTCAGCATTGCCCGCCGCTTTGGCTACTTACGGGAAACTAATTTTGGCCTCCTGTTTGATGTGCGCTCTATTCCTCCTAGTGAACAAGCCGATTTTAGTGATGATCTTGCCTATCGTGCCATTGGCTTAGATCCGCATACTGATAATCCCTACCGTACTCCAGTACCAGGTATTCAACTCCTGCACTGCCTTGAAAACCAAACCGAAGGGGGGTATTCAACCTTAGTTGATAGTCTTGCAGTCTGTGCCACCTTAAAAGCCGAAGACCCAGCCGGTTATGCACTCCTAACGACGACTCCGCTGCGCTTTGAATATCGGGGCAGCCAAGCTCAGTTGGTAAATATCTGCCCCGTGATTGAGCAGGATGGGCGTGGACAGATGATCGGTGTGCATTTTAGCCCCCGTCTTTGCGACCTTCCGCTGCTTGATGAGCCGAGTACACGCCAACTCCAAGCCGCTTTGGGACGTTTGAGCAGCCTATTTTCCGATCCAAGTTATGAATTACATTTTAAGCTGATGCCGGGCGAACTGATGATGTTTGATAATAATCGTGTCTTACATGGGCGCACCGCCTTTGACCCGACTCAAGGCAATCGCCATTTGCAAGGCTGTTATATTGATCGCGATACCCCTCGTAGCCACTATCGGCGTTTAAACCAACAGTTAAACCGTGCTCTATAGCCCTGTACAAGGATCAGATTATGCAAACCGTTGCCTTTACCCAAATGAAAGACGGCACAACCGAAGAATATCAATTGCTACGCATCTTAGAACGCCGATATATCCGTAGCTTACCAGAGCGCCTCGAAGGGGCTTTACAAACACTTGGCTACGGCTTACAGGGCTATCAAATCAGCCGCCTAGAGCACAGTTTACAAGCGGCAACCCGTGCAGAAGCCGATGGTGCCGACATTGACTACATCGTAGCCGCCTTATTACATGATCTAGGGGACGAACTCGCCCCTGAAAACCATTCGCAGTTTGCCGCCAGTATTTTACGCCCCTATGTGCGAGCTGAAGTCACTTGGGTGGTAGAAATGCATGGCTTGTTTCAAATGCGTTACTACGCTCACCATTATGGCGATAATCCAGATGGTTATTTAGCCTATCAAGATCACCCTTGGTTTGCCGCCTGTTGTCGGTTTTGTGAGCGCTGGGATCAGGCCTCCTTTGATCCTAATTACCCAAGTAAACCGCTGACTTATTTCATGCCCATGCTGCGTCAGGTATTTAGCCGCCCTGCTTTCGACCCTGCTTTTTTACAAGCGCCCTAAGTGGTCAGCACAAGGAATCTTCGATATGCAAACACTCGCCTCCTATCTCAACGGCCAATGGTTTATGCCTAATGGATTGATACTGCCTGTTTACAATCCCGCTAATGGCAGCCTCATTGCTCAACTGGCCTTAGGTAGCCCCGAGGATACGCATCAAGCCATACAGGCTGCTCAACAAGCCTTTCCCGCTTACGCCCAAATGCCACTCGCTGAGCGCATTGCTTATCTGGAAGCATTGCGTGAGGCTTATGCACGCCGCCGCCAAGACTTAGCTGATGCCATACGCCTTGAAATGGGTGCACCCGCTCGTTTTGCGCTCAATGCTCAGGCCGAATCAGGTCTTGCTCATTTCGATGCGCATTTACAAGCCCTGCGTACCTTCACTTTTGAATATCGCATTAATCAATCACAGATCGTACACGAACCGATTGGTGTCGTGGCCTTGATCACCCCGTGGAATTGGCCAATGAACCAATTGGTGGTCAAAGTTATTCCCGCCCTCGCAGCAGGTTGTACGATGGTCGTTAAGCCCAGTGAATTAGCGCCATTGAGTGCACAGATTTTTGCAGAGCTGATCGATGAAATTGGCTTACCCGCAGGAGTTTTTAATCTATTACATGGTGATGGCGAAGGAGTAGGACAGACTCTATCCAAGCACCCTGAAGTAGCAATGGTGTCATTCACTGGCTCAATGCGAGCTGGTGTTGCCATCAGCAAAGCCGCCGCCGATACCGTGAAGCGGGTTAGTTTAGAACTTGGTGGTAAATCGCCCAATCTGATTTTACGCGATGCCGATTTCCCTAAAGCTATTACCCAAGCGGTGAACTACTGCATGAGTAACAGCGGTCAATCCTGCGATGCCCCCACCCGTCTTTATGTACCCATCGAGCGCTATACAGAAGCACTGCAACAAGCCAAAATGGCAGCTTTGGCTCTCAAAGTGGGAGATCCTCAAGCCGTTGATACTGACCTAGGCCCAGTCGTGAGTGCCTTGCACTATGAGCGTATTCAACAGTGGATTCAAATCGGTATCGAGGAGGGCGCAAAGCTCATCTGTGGAGGACTTGGTAAACCCGAAGGCTTGGAACAAGGCCATTATGTCAAAGCCACTGTATTTGGCGATGTACATCAAACTATGCGTATTGCCCGCGAAGAAATTTTTGGCCCCGTCTTAGTCATTCTCCCCTATCAAGATGAAGAAGAGCTGATTCAACTAGCTAATGATAGCGATTACGGTTTATCAGCCTATATCTCTAGTACAAGTCCCCAGCATGCGGCTGATATTGCCCGCCGGTTACGCGCAGGTCAGGTGCAATTGAACTACCCTGACTGGGATTTATATGCCCCTTTTGGTGGCTACAAACAATCAGGCAATGGACGTGAATATGCCCAATGGGGCTTACACGATTTTCTCGAAACCAAAGCCATCATTGGCTATCCCGCTTAACTCAGCACATCACAAGGGGCAGGCATGAAATACGGATATATTGGTTTAGGCCATCTCGGTGGACATTTAGCGGCAAGTTTATTAGGCGCTGGTTTTGAGGTGGTGGTCTATGATAAAAACTCAGGCTTAGCCCCCAAGTATCAGCAAGCTGGAGCGCAATGGGCGGCTCATATCGAGGAGTTGGTCACACAGGTTGATGCCGTTATTACCTGCCTGCCTTCCCCAGCCGTGAGTGAACAAGTATTAGATGCCATGATCGCGGTGGGTAAACCCAATTTGCACTGGCTCGAAATGTCCACTTTAGGGCGCGATATTATCATTAGCTTAGCCGCCAAAGCCGCCGCCGCTAATATACAGCTACTTGAATGCCCCGTGACTGGTGGGGTGCATTTAGCTGCCCAAGGCAAAATCACAGTATTAGTGGGGGGCGAGGCCGATTTATTGGCTCAACATCGCCCTGCCTTACAAGCGATGGGCGATAAAATTTTCCACATGGGGCCTTTAGGCAGTGCAGCAGTGATTAAAGTGATTACCAATATGCTGGCCTTTATTCATTTGGTCGCTGACGGTGAAGCCTTGATGCTAGCAAAACGAGGGGGCTTAGATCTGGCTCAAGCTTGGGCAGCCATTAGTGCCAGTAGTGGTAGCAGCTTTGTGCACGAAACGGAAGGGCAACTCATTCTAAATGGTAGTTATGACATTGCCTTCACGATGGATCTTGCCTTGAAAGACCTCGGTTTTGCCGCCGACTACAGCCGCGATTTTGGCGTGCCTTTGCAACTCGCTAAACTGACCCACGAGATTTTCAAGGAAGGCAAAGCCGTCTATGGCGGGGATGCACAGTCCACCCAGATCGTCAAATTACTTGAAGATGCCCTACAAACTGATCTGCGCGCAGCGGGTTTTCCAGCACGACTTGAATAGACAGCTTCTTTATTAGTTTTAGAGAAAATAAGCCCGCGAAGCTGGGCTTATCAAAGCCGATCCCGCAGTGAATAATACAACATCGCTGTCACTAATAAGGGCCAGCGCAGCAAAGTTCCACCAGGGAAAGGCCAATTGGGTAGTTTCGCCATGACCTCAAAGCGCTCAGCCGTACCTGTAATCACTTCTGAGAGCAATTTGCCTGCTAAAGTCGCTAAGGCGACCCCATGCCCTGAATAGCCGCTCACTGAAAAAACCTTGGGCTGTAAGCGAGTGAAATACGGCAGACGATTCACCGTGACCGCGAGCGTCCCACCCCAAGCATACTCAATCTTAGCCTTAGCCAATTGTGGAAATACCGCCAGCATACGAGGGCGCACTAAAGCCGGAATATCGTTAGGAAATTTAAAGCTATAACTCTCCCCACCCCCGAACAATAAACGACCATCGGCACTCATCCGAAAATAATTCACCACAAAGGCTGAATCCGCCACTGCGTAATGATTAGGAATTAAATCTTGAATCTGGGCAGTCCTTAAAGGCTCAGTTGCAACGATATAATTATTAATCGGCATGACTCGTGAGGCAATTTTTGGCTCTAAATCATCTAAGTAACCATTACAAGCGAGGATTAAATAATCAGCAGTTACTTTACCCTGTGCGGTATTGATTTCGACTTTATTTCCCGCGCTATAACTAAGAACCGGCGAATACTCATGGATAATTACGCCCGCTTGCTGAGCCGCTTGTGCTAAACCCAAAGCATAATTGAGAGGGTGTAAATGTGCCGCCCCTACATTCAGTACCCCGCCATAATACAAAGGCGAATTTAGCTCTTGCTGTAAAGCAGCTTGATCTAAAAAACAAATCGCTGAGTAGTCATAATCACGCTGAAGTTTTTCTACAAACTGGCGGCTTGTTTTCACAAAGCGCTGACGGTGGTCGGCATGAATAATTCCGGCTTGTAGATCACAGTTGATAGCGTATTTGTGAATTAATTCTTTGCAAAGCTGCACCGCTTCTAAGGACAACTCCCAAAGAGCTTTGGCTTGGACTTTGCCAACCAAAGCTTCAAGCTCAGCTTGATCTTTATTTAAGCCCGTACCGACTTGCCCCCCATTGCG
>JBJOOT010000219.1:0-5113 GCA_046051185.1 Pseudomonadota bacterium
AGCATGGTGTAGCAGCCTTTGGTGTGGTTAATGTGGTGTGTGGTTACTCACATTCTCCCATAAAAGGCTGCTTCCTTTCCTTATCCCGAACTCAGGTTAGGTAAGGAAAATAAGCCCGACTGAATCAACTGATCCTCCACCGACCGAATGATCCTAGAGGCACTCGGCTCACTCACTCCATCGCTCAAGGCAACATGAAATAAGGTACGGTACTCTCGCCAATAGCTCAAGCTCATCAGGAGGATACCAAGGTGAGGTTCTCAATTTTGAGTCTCCCGGCATCTTTTTTTCCCGACTGAGTGAACGCCGCTGGGCAATGCTTAATGTTTTGCAGGTGATAGGTACAATGGGTGTTCGTGAGCTAGCCCGCTATCTACAATGGGATGTGAAGCGCGTCCATGAAGATGCTCAGGTGTTGGTTGAGCTAGGCTTGATTGAGCGAGACACGAAAGGTTCACTAAGCTGCCCTTATGCGGATATCCATGTTGATATGCACATTACCCCCAATTTACAAGTTGCATAAATAAAGAGCTAACCCCTTGCTCGACGACGGAGACAGTGTAAGAAATTTAGCCCCCATATCTTGAGCTAGCTTATGAACTTGAGGTTTAATGCCACTAAGTCCTTAGCTCCAAGTGTCGACAATATTGTGATTTTACACTTAGCCTGATTTTGGAGCTTATCCAGCTAAAATCATAAAAATAATTGAATTTTAAAGGATAATCCTATATTTGCTGCTTTGCAGCAAAATATATGTTCATTATTCATTGTTGCACTGCGATTGTCGACAATGCTGCTAAAAATAATCGCCGAACAGGTAGAAATTGCTGACCAGTCATTTTATTATCTACGCTTTCCTAAGACTCAAGGTGTAAGGAGCGTCATGACCACTAATCACGTCGATGTATTACTTGTCGGGGCTGGAATAATGAGTGCCACCCTTGGCGTCTTGCTAAAACAGCTTAATCCCTCGCTAAAATTGGCTATGGTTGAGCAGTTAGACGATGTTGCTCAGGAAAGTACCAGCGGTTGGAATAATGCAGGCACCGGCCATGCTGCGTATTGTGATTTAAATTATACGCAACAAAATCCAGATGGTACCGTCAACGCGGATAAAGCCTTTGCGATCAATGCGTCCTTTGAAACGACTCTACAGTTTTGGTCATCTTTGGTTGAGCAAGGTATTCTACCTGAACCCAGTAATTTTATTAATCCCACACCCCATATTAGCTTTGTTTGGGGGCAGACTAATGTCGAGTATTTACGTGCTCGTTATGCCGCTTTAAAACCACATCACTTATTTAAGGATATGGAGTATAGCGAAGATCCGGCGGTTTTACGGGAATGGATGCCTTTAGTGATGGATGGGCGCGATCCCGATCAGCCTGTTGCAGCTACCCGCGTCTTATATGGCTCGGATGTTAACTTCGGAGCGTTATGCCGTTATTTAATCCATGCTTTGAAAGACCAAGGTGATTTTACGCTCTTACTCAAGCATAAAGTTATCGGTATTGAGCGACTAGAAACAGGGCAGTGGCAGGTAAGTTTAGAAAGCCCTACAGGAAAATCCGTCTATACCAGTGATTTTGTATTTCTAGGCGCAGGGGGCGGTTCTTTACCCTTATTACAAATGTCTAAAATTCCTGAAGGCGATGGCTATGGCGGCTTCCCAGTGAGTGGGCAATGGTTGGCCTGTAAAAATCCAGCAGTTGTCAATCAACATTTAGCTAAAGTCTATGGTAAAGCTTCGATTGGGGCACCACCGATGTCTGTGCCGCATTTGGATACGCGCGTGATTGATGGTGAGCATGCTTTGTTATTCGGCCCATTTGCGGGTTTCTCTACAAAATTCTTAAAGCAAGGCTCTGTTTTTGATGTGATCCTGTCTTTACGGCCGAAAAATTTATGGCCCATGATTAAAGTCGGGATGACGAGTTTTGATCTGATCAAATACCTGATTTCTGAAGTCTTACAAACAGAAAAGTCACGCCTAACCGCTTTGCGTCAATATTATCCGAATGCTCAAGATGAGGACTGGGAGTTATTGATTGCTGGTCAGCGTGTGCAGATTATTAAGAAAGATCCAAAGCTTGGCGGTAAATTGGAGTTTGGTACAGAAGTCGTCGCCGCCGCTGATGGTAGTTTAGCCGCATTGTTAGGGGCTTCACCTGGTGCTTCGATTGCGGTGCCTGCTATGGTGCAAGTGGTGGAAAAATGCTTTAAGCCGCAATTAGCCACTCCAGAATGGCAAGAAAGGATGAAGAAGCTGATTCCTTCGTATGGCCAGTCCTTGATTAAGGATGCTGATTTGTTGACACAGGTGCGTCAACATACATTAACGACTTTAGATTTGAACCCAGCTTAAATTTAAGCTAACTAAAATTCTCTTTAGATCAATAAGTTAAAAGGTTGTAATTGAAAATTACAGCCTTTTTTTATGCCTAAAAGCGCATCATCTTTTTAGAAAAAACTGACTCAATTTTTCTAAGTTTTTTATTAGCTGTTTCTAAAGTGTTCGACAAATTTTTTCTTACCCAAATTGCTGCGCTGCATTATTTTGAGTGTTATTGAAAAAATAATTATTTAATAATCAATAAGTTAACTTTAATAAATGATTTTTTTACAACTAAAGTTAGTATTGAAAAATACAATAGTGAACATTAAATATTATTGATTGTCGACATAGTTTTTTGTCACGTACTATCGAGAACATAGTGTTAAGCAAGGTCATAACACAGTAAGTTTTGATTGATTGACTTCGAGGACTTTTACCATGACTTTATCTCGTCAAGAGCAAATCGCTGCTTTAGAAAAAGATTGGGCAACTAATCCACGCTGGAAAAATGTTAAGCGTGGTTATAGTGCGGCGGATGTTGTGCGTTTACGCGGTTCTATGCAGCCTGAGTATACCTTAGCTCAACAAGGTGCTGAGAAGTTATGGAAGCGCGTGAATGGGGAAGCGAAAAAAGGCTATGTGAATGCCTTTGGTGCAATCACAGCGGGTCAGGCTATGCAACAAGCCAAAGCAGGTTTAGAAGCCGTTTATTTATCAGGTTGGCAAGTTGCTGCTGATGGTAATACCTCTGAAACCATGTACCCAGACCAATCTTTGTATGCTTATGATTCCGTACCAACGATGGTACGTCGTATCAATAATACCTTTAAGCGTGCAGATGAAATCCAATGGTCACGCGGGATTAATCCCGGCGATAAAGAATTCGTGGATTATTTCTTACCCATTGTGGCTGATGCAGAAGCAGGCTTTGGTGGTGTTCTGAATGCTTTTGAACTGATGAAGAACATGATTGCAGCCGGTGCTGCCGGTGTGCATTTCGAAGATCAATTGGCGGCAGTAAAAAAATGCGGTCACATGGGGGGTAAAGTCTTAGTCCCAACAGGTGAAGCGGTTGAGAAATTAATTGCTGCACGGTTTGCAGCAGATGTTATGGGGGTTCCGACGATTGTCTTAGCGCGTACCGATGCAGAAGCGGCGAACCTGTTGACTTCTGATCATGATGCGAATGACAAACCTTTCTTAACAGGTGAGCGGACTCAAGAAGGTTTCTACCGTGTACGTAATGGTTTAGAGCAAGCCATCAGTCGTGGTATTGCTTATGCACCGTATGCCGACTTGGTATGGTGTGAGACAGGTACACCGGATTTAGGTTTTGCGCGTGAATTTGCTCAAGCGGTGCAAGCGGCTTGCCCGGGCAAATTACTGTCTTACAACTGCTCACCCTCATTCAACTGGAAGAAGAATCTGGATGATGTGACTATCGCGAAGTTCCAAGACGAATTATCAGCTTTAGGTTACAAGTATCAGTTTATCACCTTAGCCGGTATCCATATTAACTGGTTCAACACCTTCCAATTCGCGCATAACTATGCACGCGGCGAAGGCATGAAGCATTATGTGAATATGGTTCAAGAGCCAGAGTTTGCTGCTCGTGAGCAAGGTTACACCTTCGTATCTCACCAACAAGAAGTTGGTGCAGGCTATTTCGATGATGTAACGACCGTTATCCAAGGTGGCTCTTCTAGTGTGAAAGCTTTAAGTGGTTCTACTGAAGAAGAGCAGTTCCATTAATTAACTTGAACCCCTCCAACCTCCCCTTATCAGGGGAGGAGTTTAGATTCCCTCCTTTGATAAGGGGGAGGCGGAGGGGTTCAGTTCTTTAGCTAAATCGTACAACCCTTCCTATGCCTCTCTAAATCAGGGAAGGTTAGGAGGGGTTTTTTATATGAGGAGATTTTTCATGGCAGATTTCAAAACCGCTGATTTACTCGATAACCACGAAGACAAACCCTTACAAGTCGTACAACCCGGTTTGCATAATTTTGGGGGGCGTAATAAGTTTTATGGCGAAATCGTCACCCTTAAAATCCACGAAGATAATTCTCTAGTCCGTGAATTTGTTGCGATGGATGGCAAGGGCAAGGTATTGGTCGTGGACGGAGGCGGATCGAGCCGTTGCGCTTTACTGGGCGATATGCTTGCTGAAAAAGCGGCAAAAAATGGCTGGAATGGTGTAATTGTTTACGGTTTGATTCGTGATTCGGTCGATATTGGGCAGATGGATATTGGTGTGAAAGCCCTTGGTACGATTCCCTTAAAAAGTGTGAAGCGTGGCTTTGGCGTGAAAAATGAACCTGTGCATTTTCATGATGTAACTTTCACACCCGGGCATTATGTGTATTCAGATGAGGATGGGATTATTGTCTCTCCCTTGGACTTGCTTGCTTAGTCGCTATCCGGTACTTTTCGCTATTCCCTTCGGAATAATTAGGCTTTTTTAAGCTGCTTTAGGGATATAGACGCTTTGCCCTGTTATGATTAGTGTACAGGGCATGGTTTTGCGAAGAGGCGTATATGTCAGCAGAATATCCTATTGTAGCAATCACAGGTGCTTCCGATTACAGTACTTCCATGATTACACAAGCTTTACAGCATATTTTTTACCGTGAGCGCATTAAAGCCGTTTATGTTTCTGGCAGTGGTTTTCACCGCTATGATCGTAAAACGATGCGGGCAGAAGTATTAAAAGCCCGTGCGGAAGGCCGTAAGCTCAGTCATTTTGGCCCTGAAGGGAATCACTTTGATAAACTAGAGTCG
>JBJOOT010000220.1:0-5106 GCA_046051185.1 Pseudomonadota bacterium
TATTGCGGATTTAAGTGATAACCAATCCGTAGATCTGTAATTTTGGTTTTGTCTAATGAGCCGTGATCTGCATTTTTCGAGGGTAAATTTAAGTTTCTTTTTACTCCATTATTATGCTGACTTAATTTGGGTTTATGATAAGTTTTACCGACTGCAACCCCGCCATACCAATTCGTTTCTGCAGAAGCGAGACTAGAAAAACAGAGACAGCAGCTAGCGATTATTAATTTTTTCATTCTATTAACCTCACAAATGTATTCAATTAATTCAAGGCTATAATTAAATTTATTTTTGAATAACAATTTGTTAATTTATATTAAATTTGTTTATTTAAAGCTAGAGTGGTTTAAATAACCAGACTCATGCCATAACTATAGTAATAAACTCAAGAAATAGCAGAGGGTTTTTAAAAAAATACGAACCCATCTGAGCGCTGGCCTTGAAAAAACTGTAAATATCATCATCTAGTTCAGACTAGACTCCGTAGAGAGTTGTTATTTGAGTATCTGCAATGACTACTTCGTTTGGATTGTTGTTGGTGATTATTCTTGGCGCGGCAGCTGCTTGGCTAGTGCCTGCGTATCGACGTAAGCGGGCGGTAAAAGAACCCTTCCCTGAGGCATGGCGGCGGATTTTAGCGACGAATTTTCCAGTCTACCGCCGTATGCCTACCGATTTACAACTGCAATTACGCCAACGAATCAAATTATTTATTCATGAAAAGCAGTTCACTGGCTGTGCGGGCTTGGAAATAACCGATGAAATTCGTATCACGATAGCAGCGAGTGCCTGTTTATTGATTCTCAATCGTGCGACGGATGTGTATGCGGGCTTACGGTATATTTTGGTTTATCCCAATGCTTTTTTAGTGGAGCAAGAAGAGGTAGATGGCGCGGGTTTGGTGCGTTCACAAAATAAAGGTCTACTGGGGCAATCTTGGAGCAATGGTAAAATTATTTTATCTTGGGAGGATGTTTTAAAAGGGAATCGAGAATTTAGTGATGGCAGTAATGTCGCTTTACATGAATTTGCGCATCAATTAGATAATGAAAATGGGGGTACGAATGGTGTTCCTGTGTTGGCGAGTACTGAAAAATATCAGCATTGGTCACAAGTATTAAGTGCTGAGTTTGAGGCTCTACGCCATGCAGCCATGCAGGGTGATCCGAGTTTAATTAATTATTATGGTGCCACTGCCCCTGCGGAATTTTTTGCAGTGGTCACAGAAGTATTTTTTGAGCAACCTAAACAGTTAGCAGAGCAACATCCCGCCCTCTTTATGCAATTAAAAGCTTATTATCGAGTTGATCCTACGGACTGGCTTTAACTACCGTGGTACTGTGCTATAAATGGCGAAAAGAAGCTTACTCCATGCTTCTATAGGAGTCGTTTATGTCTACAGTGATTAGTTCAGCCACTTTAGTTGGCTTAAGAAATAAAATTAATGAAGCTTGGTTTTATCCTGAAACGGAGGTCGTGCAAGCGCGTTTACAGCAACACGGTTTAAGCTTTCAGGCGCGGCAAGCTATTACCGCCCAAGCTGCGAGTTGGGTAACAACCCTTCGGGCTGATCCAGACCCGAATTTAATGGAAAGTTTTCTGGCCGAATATGGCCTCTCCACCGATGAAGGCATTGCTTTAATGTGTTTAGCTGAAGCCTATCTACGAGTTCCTGATACGCCCACTTTAGATGCTTTAATTCGTGACAAAATCGGTGGTGCGGATTGGGCGCGGCATCAGCAGGGGACTGACTCTCTGCTCATTAATGCCTCAACTTGGGCTTTAATGCTCACTGGTAAACTACTACGCCAAGAGCAAGCTGCGGATAGTCTCAGTGGTTCGCTGCGCAAACTCATGCAACGAATGGGTGAACCCGTCGTGCGGACTGCTGTTTCGCAAGCCATGAAAGTGATGGGGCAGCAGTTTGTGCTGGGGCGTAACATTGATGAGGCTTTAAATAATGCGAATAATCCACAAGGCTTTTTGCATTCCTTTGATATGTTAGGTGAGGCTGCGCGGACTACGGCGGATGCGGAGCGTTATTTTGCGGCCTACTCCAAAGCGATTAAGGCGATAGCCGCTCAAGCCAAGCAAGCTTTCGTACATGCTAATTCGGGCATTTCGGTGAAGCTATCCGCTTTGCATCCGCGTTACGAAAGCGTGAATCGTGAGCGCGTCTTGGCTGAATTAGTGCCTAAATTGAATCAATTGGCTGAGCAAGCAAGTGCAGCCAATATCCCACTAAATATTGATGCCGAGGAGGCTGAGCGCTTAGACTTATCTTTAGCCGTGATTGAGGCCGTCTTGCGCAATCCCAAGTTAGCGCATTGGGAAGGCTTTGGTATTGTCGTACAGGCGTATGCTAAGCATTGTTTGCCCGTTTTGGAATGGATAGCCGCTTTAGCCAGTGAATTACAGCGCAAAATTGCTGTGCGTTTAGTCAAAGGGGCGTATTGGGATGCCGAGATTAAACAAGCCCAAGTTTTAGGTTTGCCTGCTTATCCTGTGTTCACTCGTAAGGCGTCTACGGATCTGTCTTATTTAGCGGGGGCGCGTTTTCTTTTAAGTCATCGTGCACAGATTTATCCGCAATTTGCCACCCACAATGCCCAAACACTAGCCGCCATTTTAGCTATGGCTGGAGCGGATAAAAGCGGCTTTGAATTCCAGCGCTTACATGGCATGGGTGAGGCTTTGCATCAGTTGGTGTATACGCAAACCCATCAACCCTTGCGTATTTATGCACCTGTTGGTGTGCATGAGGATTTGTTGGCGTATTTGGTGCGGCGTTTATTGGAAAATGGCGCGAATTCATCTTTTGTGAATCAGTTATTAGATACCGAAGTACCGATTAGTACCCTGATTCAAGATCCGATCAGTGTAGTGGAAAGCCTGAATCTTATCCCGCATCCGAACATTCCCTTACCACCTGAATTATTTAAGGATCGGCAAAATTCACAAGGCTGGAATATCAATCAGCCGTTGATGGCGAGTGAATTAGCCTCAGGCATGGAGCATTTCCAGTCTAAGCAATGGTCGGCAGCGCCTTGGGTCGCGGGGGAGCGACTCTCAGGGGTGAAGCACGCCGTATTCAATCCCGCTAAACCTACAGATCAAGTGGGTGAAGTGATTGAAGCCACTATGGAGCAAGTCGCGCACGCCTTGGAAATAACCCTTGCCGCCGCTCCAATATGGCAAGCCCAAACAGTGGAGGCGCGGGCAGCTATTTTAGAGGCGATTGCTGAGCAATATGAGGCTCAAGGTTCGGAGCTAATGGCTTTACTCTCGAGGGAGGCAGGCAAAACTCGTTTAGATGCGGTGCTAGAACTGCGCGAAGCCATCGATTTCCTGCGTTATTATGCCGCTGAAGCGCGTAAACCTAATAATGAGACGCGCCAAGGTTTAGGGGTGTTTGTGTGCATCTCGCCGTGGAATTTCCCCTTAGCTATTTTTACCGGACAAATCGCTGCAGCCTTAGTGATGGGTAATGCTGTGATTGCTAAGCCCGCTGAACAAACACCACTGATTGCGGATCGTGCGCTGCAATTAATGTTAGCGGCGGGTTTGCCCGCTGAGGTGATTGCGCTCTTACCTGGTGATGGCGCGATTGTAGGGGCGGCTTTAACACGCGATCCACGCATTGCGGGGGTCTGCTTTACTGGCTCGATCGAAACAGCACGTTTAATTGATCGTTCACTGGCAGATGCTGGGAATGCACAAGCGGTATTAATTGCCGAAACCGGCGGCTTAAATGCCATGATCGTTGATTCTACGGCCTTGCCAGAGGCCGCTGTGCGCGATATGGTTAATTCGGCTTTCCAAAGTGCGGGGCAGCGCTGCTCGGCATTACGTGTTTTATTTATTCAAGAGGATATTCGGGAGAAAGTCCTAGAAATGCTCGAAGGGGCGACTCGCGAATTACAGATTGCTGATCCTTGGCAGCCTGCTACCGATATTGGCCCAGTCATTGATCAAGACGCTAAGCAAATGATTGAAGCCCACTGCCAGCAATTTGCTAAGCAGAATAAGCTGTTATTTAAACATCCTGCACAACTAGCGAGTGAGAGTTTATTTGTAGTGCCTACGGCGCTTGCCTTGAACCAGCTCAGTGATTTAGAGCGTGAAATTTTCGGCCCCGTTTTGCATGTGATTAGCTTTAAATCGACAGAGATTCAACAAGTGTTAGCGACGATTAATGCAAGTGGCTATGGCCTAACCTTAGGTATTCACTCCCGCTTAGATGATCGTGTGCAGAAGCTAACCCATGAGGCCAAGGTTGGGAATATTTATGTGAATCGGAATCAAATTGGTGCAGTGGTAGGGGTACAACCTTTTGGGGGTGAGGGGTTATCGGGTACAGGGCCAAAAGCAGGCGGGCCTTATTATTTAGCCCGTTTTAGTCAAGCACCCATGCCGAGGTTGAAACTACAAAATATACCCATACCAAGTTACACCGCAAGTTTACCCCTGTTGAGTGTTCAGGAGTTTGCCACAAAAGCAAGGGCTGCTCAAAGTGCTTGGGATGAAGTATGGTTAAAGCGAGCGGCTCTACTGACAGCGGCCAGTTATTGTTTACCTGATGCGCTTCAAGCACCCGCACAACAGATGTTAACGGACTTACAAGCTGAAGCGGTGGACGTTTTAGACTTGCCGGGGCCGACAGGTGAGTCCAATCGCTTAAGCTTATATGGGCGGGGCTTGGCTTTGTGTTTAGGGGGCGGTGAGCAGTCCGAACAGGCATTATTGGCACAAGCTTTAAGTGCTTTATTTGCAGGAAATGCGGTTGCTTTGCCGAATACAGAGCTAGCCAAGCATTTAGTGACAGCTTTATATAAGGTGGGGCTATCAAAAGACTTAGTGGCGGTGGTCGAAATCGAGCAACTCACCGAAACTTTAAAAACCTTCCCACAGTTGGCTTTGCTGGTAAGCGAAGCAACAGGTTCAGACTTAGTGCTTATTCGCCAAGCGCTAGCCGCAAGAAGTGGGGTAAGAGTGCCTTGTATTTCTGTACAAGCGGATTTAGAACGTTTCTGTTGTGAGCGCGTGGTGACGATTGATACGACCGCTTCAGGAGGGAATGCGTCTTTACTGACTTTGGATGAGTCC
>JBJOOT010000221.1:0-4892 GCA_046051185.1 Pseudomonadota bacterium
GGATGGGCGCGTTGTTGATATTGATATTGAAACTTACGCCGCCACAAACCTGCGGGATCATCGGGAATGCGTCGTAACCACTGCTCAGTGGCTTGTTGTTGCTCGGCTGCTTTAGGATCCATTGGGGCAGCAGCCTCTGCTTGGGCTTGGGCTTGTTCTTGTTTAGCATCTGATTGCTCTGCTTCCTGCTGTTGATTTTGCTCAGCCTTAGCTTGCTCTTGCTCCTTCGCGGCTTGCTCTTGCTGAGCTTGAGCCTGTTGTGAGTCTTGCTGCGCTTGGTTTTGTTGATTCTGCTGAGCTTGCTGCGTTTGACTAGCTTGTTGCTGCTTCTGTTGGTTTTGCTGACCTTGATTTTGTTGCGGGTCTTGCGAACCTTGTTGCTGCTGTTCCTCTAGTTTTTTCTTAAGTAAGTCTCGATTATAGCGTGCATCTTCATGTTTTGGGTTTTGAGCTAAAACTTGTTCATAAGCTTTAATCGCCGCTTCCAATTTATTTAAGCGTGCGAGCGCATTACCGTAATTATATAAACCGCCTACACTCTGATCTGCTGAGTATAGCTTAGCTGCTTGTTCAAAATTGCCTGCTTTGTAAGCGGCTGCGGCCTTCCAATCTAAGTTTTCAAATAATTCACTGGCTTGCTTAGCCTGCCCTGCTTGTAAAGCCGTTTGGGCTTGTTGGTCAGGGGTCGCCCACAAATCAGTCCAAACATTGGCTTGTACAGGTTGTGCCTGTGGTAAAACGAGTACGACCCAACTTAAAGCAAACAGCCAACCGCGTCTAAAGAATAAAGCTGCGAACGGCAAAATAGCTAAGATTAACCATACACCCGCATTTACCCAAGTATCCACCTGCCGCTGACCACCTGAAATTAAACTCTGCTCACCGGCCTTAGCCTCCCAAGCAGCCGCTAGGCGATTCACATCTGCATCACCAATCCCAGCCGTTACATAAACACCATTCCCCGCTTGTGCTAAGGCTTTTAAACTAGTCACATCTAATTTAGGAAGAACCGTTTTCCCTTGCGCATCTTGCAAAAAGCCACCATTGGCTAATGGGATGGGCGCACCATTTACCGAGCCAACACCTAAAACAGATACATTGACACCTTTAGTGAGAGCTGCACGGGCTGCGCTTAAGGCTTGTGCACCATCGGTCATGCCATCAGTAATTAAAAGAATATTGCCACTCTTTGTCCCTGCTTGTTGAAGTAATTCTAGCGAGCGCTCAATCGCTAAACTCAAAAAGCCGCCTTGTACGGGCATAATATCTGGGCTGAGATTTTTCATTTGCGCTTCAATGGTTTTTATATCATCCGTTAAAGGCGAAACCGGAAAAGCATCACCAGCAAAAACCACCAAACCCGTTTGCTCACCTTTACGAGCATGCAGAATATCCATGACTTTAAAACGCGCCTGCTCTAAGCGATTGGGCGCTAAATCCTGTGCGTACATAGACGCTGATAAATCCAATGCAATCACCAAAGCTTGTTGTTGGCGAAATACCGGAACTTCTTTTTTTTCCCAAGCAGGCCCTGCTATGGCTAGAATGCTGAGTATCGCAATCAGGGAAAAAACCATGAGCGCAGACAAACTCTGCCGCCGCTCACGCCCTGTGAGGATAAAAGGTGCAAGGGCAGGATCGATTAAATCTTGCCAAGCACTATGTTGTTTGCGACGACGTAAGATCCAAAACCACACTATCGGCAGCAAAGCTAATAGCCAGAATGCCACTGGATAGAGAAAATGAAAATCCGCCATTTTAAGCCTCAGCCTCCATACGGATCACAAACGCCAACAGCCCCAAAATAAAGGCCAAACCTAAAGGCCAACGAAATAATTCTTGCTGCGGCCGCCATTCTTCAGCCTCATGCTCGACAGGTTCAAGGCGATCTAGTTCTGCATAAATACGTTGAAACTCCTCAGTATCCCGCGCTCGAAAATATTGCCCACCGGTTTTATTGGCAATGGCTTTTAAAGACTCTTCATCAATTTCTGCGGCTGGATTAATTAATTGAATTCCAAACATACTGCGAGCTTGTGGCCCTTCCGACCCAATACCCACAGTATAGATTTTTAAGCCTGCACTGGCTGCCATATCGGCGGCAGCCGTAGGGCTGACCGAACCTGCAGTATTTGCACCATCCGTCATCAGCACCAAAACCCGATTTTTTTCTTGGCTATCTTGTAAGCGCTTAATCGCCAAACCAATCGCATCACCAATTGCAGTACGCTCCCCCGCCAAACCAATCACAGTTTCATTTAATAAGGTATGCACCGTTACTCGATCAAAAGTGAGAGGGGCTTGCAAATAAGCATGATCACCAAACACAATCAAACCAATGCGATCCCCTACCCGCTTTTGGATAAAATCACCCGCGACTACTTTAGTTGCGACTAAACGATCAACCACTTGATTATTGAGATAAAAATCTTGCTCTTGCATACTGCCGGATAAATCGACAGCCAGCATTAAATCGCGCCCAGAAACAGGCAAAGCAACACTGTCCCCCACCCAAATAGGACGAGCAGCCGCTGTTACTAGCGCCAGCCAAGCCAAAGCAGCAAGCGCTAAAGCCAGCCATGAAGTCCAAGCTTTTTCAGAAGCCGTCTCACCTTGTAGAAAATCCTGTAGGAATGGGACTTTTAAAGCGATCCCAGCACTTTGTTTTACAGGTCGCCAGATTTGGCGAATTAACCAAGGTAAAGGCAGCAAAACAAAGAGCCACCACCAAGCAAATTCATACATGCTACTTACCTGCCAAGGCTTGCGAGCTTAGCCATTGACGCACTTCTTGCACTAAAGCACTCACATCTGCACTACCTTGTGCACGATAGGGTAATTCAGTTAAAGCTTGTTGAAAGCGCTGACTAAACACCGGTGAGCCAGTGTGCTTATCTAAAAATTGTAACCAACTCAAACCCGTTAAACCCGCCACACTACGCCGCCCATAGAGACTAATGGCAATCCGTCTAAGGAGCACTGATAGCTCACGCACTAAGCCCATAGGATCATGTTGATATTGCTGTTCAATTCGATCCAACTCTTGTAAGGCAGAGACTTGAGCCGATCGATACCGCTGTCGATGACTAGTTGGGCGCTTTAGCCACCAAACTAATAGGGCAATTAAAGCGAATAGTCCAACACTTAAAACCAACCACCAACCCCAAGCTAAAGGCCACCAGCCTATTTCAGGGGGCAGATGAATATCTCGTAAGGGTAGTTCAGATGGATTCATCGCAACCCTCTGACGAGCTTCAACAAGCGTTCATTAGTAGTATCACGGGTCGATAATTGAATCAGGGGAATACGATGCTTGCGTGCAAACTCTTGCAGCGCAACCTGTGCTTGACGTTGACGTTCATGATAATCACGTCGCCAGATTTTCTGCTTGAGATTCACCCATAAACTACGCTTACCATCGGTGACACGCAGTATGCCTTGAGCAGGCAATTGGTTTTCTAAAGGATCACGCACGAGCACCAAAGTTATACTCGCTTGGCGATGAATCATGGCTAATTGTTGCAAAGCCGCAGGATCGGCTTGACGAAAATCACTAATTACAAAAACTTGTGTGCCAGATTCTGTCACCCGTCGTAAACGTCGCCAGCTATCTTGTAACAAAGCCGTATCGCTCATGGTATTTGCTGTTTGATCTTGCTGAGTAGCCTCAGTCAAGGCTCGCATAAACCCCAAAACCGAACTACGACTACGCGAAGGCTTAAACTCTAAATGCCCATTAGCCTGCTGCAAAACACCCCCTGCTCGATCACCTTCTGAGAGGGTTTTCCAAATCAGTAAACCAGCGGTTTCAGCGGCTACCACCGTTTTGAAACGGCCTTGGGTTGCAAAAAACATCGACGGACGCAAATCTAACCAAATCAAGACGGGCTTTTCGCGCTCTTCTTGAAAGATTTTTGTATGTACCTTGCCACTACGAGCGGTGACTCGCCAATCAATCGTGCGAATATCATCCCCTGGCTGATAAGGCCGAGATTCAGCAAAATCCATCCCACGCCCTTTAAACACCGAGCGATGCAAACCCACTTGCCGAGCACGGACATGGCGCTTCGCTAAATTTAAAGTGCGTACTTGAGTTTGCAGCTTAATTAAAGACTGCAAAGAGCTATACACCAACCCATCACCCGGACGCATTAAGGTACAGCCACCAAGGCTAAAAGTTCATCAATCAGGTGATTAGCACTCATCCCATCCGCCTCAGCCTCAAAAGTTAGCAATAAGCGGTGGCGTAACACATCATGCGCTACGGCTTGTACATCTTCTGGGCTAACAAAATCCCGCCCTGCTAACCAAGCATGGGCGCGAGCGCAGCGATCTAAAGCTAAAGTGGCACGGGGGCTTGCCCCATAAGCAATACTTCCCGTCAAGGATTTGCCATAGCGTTCAGGATGGCGGGTTGCCAATACCAACTGCAAGAGATATTGCTCAATATTATCCGCCATATAGAGGGTCAGAACTTCTTGGCGAGCGGCACGAATTTGCTCAGGGCCTACCAGTGGCTCTTCAATTAACTTTTCATGCCGCACTTCTTCCATCGCTTCTTTACGCCCTAGCAACAGAATTAAACGCTCTTCTTCAGCGGTCGGATAATCAACTAAAACATGCATTAGGAAACGATCGAGTTGAGCTTCTGGTAAATGATAAGTCCCTTCTTGCTCAATGGGGTTTTGAGTCGCCATAACAAGAAAAGGATCGGGTAACTTCCAAGTCGTTCCTGCAACTGTAATTTGCCGCTCTGCCATCGCCTCCAACAAAGCTGACTGAACTTTAGCGGGCGCACGATTGATTTCATCCGCCAGAATCAGATTATGGAATAAAGGGCCTTTCTGGAATTTAAAGCTGCCATCATTAGGATGAAATACCTCAGTACCTGT
>JBJOOT010000222.1:0-4892 GCA_046051185.1 Pseudomonadota bacterium
TGATATGGCTCAGTTCTAAGGCGCAGGCAGTCAAGACTTAATACTCACATTTATTATCGGTCATGTAGTCATGGACTTTAATGCTGCCGTCAATAATACCCTTTTCAAGCTCCGCCATTTTTTCCATATACGGTTTGACTAAGGCCTCATTGTGCTCATCCACTGCCCAGCCCACGCCTTTTTCAGCTAAACCTAAAGAAATAATACCCGCTTGCCAACTGCCATCCATTTTAGCCTTGAACGTGTCATAGGCGGCGTTATCGACCCGCTTAATCATCGAAGTTAACATCGTCCCCGGCTGCAGATGGTTTTGATTGGAATCAACCCCAATCGCAAATTTGCCATTATCCTTCGCTGCTTGATAGACACCAATCCCCGTACCACCGGCGGCCGCAAAAACCACATCAGCTCCTCGGTCAAATTGCGATTTGGCTAACTCCCCACCTTTACTCGGATTATTCCAAGCAGCCCCTG
Organism: Pseudomonadota bacterium; assembly: GCA_046051185.1. GTDB lineage: Bacteria > Pseudomonadota > Gammaproteobacteria > Thiotrichales > Thiotrichaceae > Thiolinea. The sequence goes on from JBJOOT010000222.1 coordinate 475, forward strand.
TCGATCCGGTCATGTTTTGAAAGACTTCAATATCCTTCTTAATATATTTCGCACCTTGCTCATAGCCACAAGCAAATTTACGAATTAAGGCAATATCCTGCCCACCGACAAAACCAATTTTACCTGTTTTAGAGGCCATCGCTGCCAAAGCACCGACCAAAAATGAACCTTGCTCTTCTTTGAAGGTCACTGAACGGACATTGGGCTGATCCACCACCATATCAATAATCGTGAAACTGGTTTTCGGAAACTCTTTAGCAACTATCCCTAAAGCATTGGCTTGGCTAAAACCCACAGAAATAACTGGATCAGATCCACGGCTAGCCATCTTACGAATCGCTTGCTCAATTTGCGAATCATTAGCCGGTTCAAACTCGCGCACCTCTATCTTCGTTTCCTCCGTGAAGCGCTTGGCCCCATTAGAAACTCCCTCATTAAACGATTTATCGAACTTTGTACCGAGATCGTAAACAATAGCAGGCTTAATATCTTCTGCCATCGCCAGGGTAGACAGGCTAGAAATCACTATCGCTAGCAGACACTTGTTCATAGAAAGTCCTCAAATGGTTGAACTGTGGAATGGGTAGGTCTGAGCAAGCATATAATATTTCTTAATAAATCGGGAACTAGGAATACCTGAGTTCTGTGCTTTTAATTGCAAGTGCAGTGCACAAACTTTATGCTCACTCTTGTTTTAGACCGATCAATCCCAAGTTTGTTAATTGAATAAACTGTTATCCAGCTTGACTCAGAGGAGCTTCTCATGGAACTTGAACGTAATGTAGGCCGTACTGATAAAAATATCCGCATTGGCATTGGTATCTTACTCATCGTGATAGGCTTGTTATTTGCTAAAAGCTTTGGCTTAGTCATTCTCGGGGTTGTAGTCTTAGCCACTGGGCTATTAAGTTTTTGTGGCCTGTACAAAGTCCTTGGAATTAATACCGCAAGCAAAACCGAGCGCCAAACCGCCAAAGCCGATTTAAGTGATCGTGTGACTGAAAATTTTAATGATTTCAAACAAGAAGCAGTGGAAACTGCCCAAGAACTTAAAGAAAAGGCCGTCGATACGGCTAAAGATATGAAAGAAGAAGCCGCTGCTAGAACCCAAGAGTGGAAAGCAAACGCACAAGAAGCAGCTGCCGAACAAGCTAAACAAAAGACGGATCAGACTAAATCCTAACTCATAAACCTATCAGCCTAACAATTAGGGATGCCATCTAAGCATCCCTAGCCGTCTATTCAGTTCACCTGACCAAAATTTACTCTATTAAGCTTAATAATAAAGCAGGTAACCGCTCCGCAGCACCTAAATAAGGCTGCAATTCAATCCGTAAATCAGGGTATTGCAATTGCTTCGGCTGTACTAAAGCTGGAATATCCTCCACCACATGCCGCCCTGCTGATAGAAAATAGGGTAAGAGTACAATGTCTTTAGCCCCCTGTTGCACACAAGCCTCAATGCCCTCAGGAATTGAAGGTTCTGCTAATTCTAAAAAAGCGCAAGTCACCACATCATAAGAGCATGACAAACTATCTAGCTTAGCCGCCAAAGCACGTACCTCATCATTGGACTCAGCACGCCGACTACCATGAGCAATTAAAATTAAGCTTTTCATCGCTTACACATAACGATTAACCATATTCTCTAGCAACTCTTGCTTACCAGAGCGTGGCTGTGGATTCAAATTCTGTTTTTCTACATAAGCGGCAATTTGCTCTAAAGAGCACTCTCCCTTGAGCATCGCTTGGGCTTCTGCCTCATTCCAACCCGCATAACGCTGCTCTAAGGGTTGAGATAAAACTTTATCTTCCAACATCTTAGCGGCTGATTTTAAAGCTCTTGCAGAAGTATCCATACCACCAATATGGCCGATTAATAAATCCTCAGGATCAAGTGATTGGCGGCGCAATTTAGAGTCAAAATTAGTCCCCCCCTGCTTAAAGCCTCCGCCTTGCAGAATATAATAATAAGCCAAGGCCATTTCTGGGACATTATTTGGGAATTGATCCGTATCCCAACCGGATTGGTAGTCATTGCGATTGGCATCAATTGAGCCAAAAATACCTAAGGCATTGGCTAAGGCCACTTCATGCTCGAAGGTATGCCCAGCTAATACCGCATGCCCGACTTCAATATTCACTTTAACTTCATGCTCTAACCCATAGCGTTTTAAGAAACCATACACCGTCGCCACATCGAAATCATATTGATGCTTGCTCGGCTCTTGGGGCTTGGGTTCAATTAAAATCGTGCCTGTAAAACCTAGTTTATGCTTATGTTCAACCACCAGATTTAAGAAGCGTCCATATTGGTCTAATTCACGACGTAGATCGGTATTGAGTAAAGTCTCATAGCCTTCGCGCCCACCCCAAAGCACATAATTAGCGCCCTTAAGCTGATGCGTGACATCCATACAATGTTTAACCGTTGCTGCCGCATAGGCAAATACATTAGGATCAGGATTGGTAGAAGCCCCTGCCATAAAACGGCGTTGAGAGAATAAATTGGCGGTACCCCACAATAAACCGACTCCTGTTTCTTCCATTTTTTGCTGGAAATAATCGGCCATCGCATGCAGGCGATAAGCACTTTCTGTAAAGGTTTCACCCTCAGGGCGCACATCTAAATCGTGGAAAGAAAAATAAGGCACACCGAGTAAGCTAAACATTTCAAAGGCTACATCAGCCTTCATTTTAGCCATGCTCATCCCTTCGCCAAACCAAGGACGTTCAAAAGTCGCACCACCAAACGGATCATTACCCTGCCAGCAGAAGGTATGCCAATAACATACCGCTATGCGCAAATGTTCTTCCATGCGCTTACCTAGCACTAATTCGTCTGGATTATAAAAGCGATAGGCTAAAGGATTGTGACTATCTGCCCCTTCATAAGAAATCGGGGAAATATTGCCAAAGAAACCGGTGCTCATAGTGATGCTCCCTTCAGTGCGGGGTATAATTGTTGATAATGCTGATAAGCCTCGCTAAAGGCTTGAATATATTCTGCTTCTGGCTCAATGGTTTGCGCAACGGGTGGGGCAGTTAATACCTCAAGTGGATTCGCTTGGGTCGCGGCAATCAAGGCTAAGCGTGCAGCCCCAAAGGCCGCGCCGAAATCACCTTCTGCGGGCAAATCAATCGGTAAATTTAAAGTTGTCGCTAAAACTTTTAGCCAATAATGAGAGCGGGAACCCCCACCGACTGCAGTCACACGCTCTAAACTCGTACCCGCTGCTTTGAGTGCATTCAGATTATCGCGAATCGCAAAAGCCACTCCTTCCAAAACAGCTTGGGTTAAATCAACTGGCCGATCTGCATGACTTAAACCAATGAAGGCGCCCCGAATGAGGGCATCATTATGGGGGGTACGCTCACCCGATAAATATGGCAAGAAACAAACCTTGCTAGGTGCTTTTAAGCGCTCACCTAAAGCCTGCGTGAGTTCTGCGGGGGTTTGGTTTGTAATCTGTGCGTACCAGTTTAAAGAATCCGTTGCAGATAAAATCACCCCCATCTGATGCCAAGTATTCGGGATAGCATGACAGAAAGTATGTACTGCACTGGCGGGATTGGGTAAATAGCTGGCGGTTGCAGCAAATAACACACCAGAAGTGCCTAAAGATACAAAGGCACTGCCTGCCGCAACAACGCCCATTCCACAAGCTGCTGCCGCATTATCCCCTGCACCACCGGCAACCACGACACGCTGTTTAATCCCCCAGCGCTCAGCTAGCTTGGAATGTAAATAGCCACTTATTTCAGTGCCTTCAATCGCTTTAGGCATTTGCTCAAGGCGCATACCACTCGCCGCTAATAATTCCTTTGACCATGCCCGCTTAGCCACATCCAACCAAGCTGTTCCTGCAGCATCTGACATATCAGAAGCATATTCGCCGGTTAGCCACCAGCGCACATAGTCTTTGGGCAAAAGCACCTTATGTACTTTGTCAAACAGCAGCGGCTCATGCTTTTGTACCCAGACTAATTTAGGCGCGGTAAAGCCGGGGAAAACAATATTTCCAGACAAATTGCGAAACAAGGGATTGGCATCTAATTCAGCAGCTTCTTGATAACTGCGTGTATCATTCCAGAGAATACAAGGGCGCAAGACTTCGTTTTGCGCATCGATTAAAGTTGCACCATGCATATGCCCCGATAAGGCAATACCTTGGACATCGGCCATTGCCTGTGGATGTGCACGCTGTAGAGCTTGCATCACTTGGTCAACAGCAGTGAGCCAATTAGCAGGCACTTGCTCTGACCAACCCAGTTGAGGGCGCAGCACTTCAAGGGCTTGGCTACTTGAACCTAAAACCAGTTGCTGGTCATTCATGAGTACGGCCTTGATACTGGATGTCCCTAAGTCAATTCCCAGCAAATGCATGTTTACGCTCATGATTCTTGAACCTGCTAAC
>JBJOOT010000223.1:0-4879 GCA_046051185.1 Pseudomonadota bacterium
CGGCAATAGTACGTGAATTCGTACCCGTTACATTTTGCCCAAGGAAAAGAATTTCACCCGAAGTCGGTGTATCCACTCCCGAAATCTGATTAAACAAAGTGCTCTTGCCTGCACCATTAGGGCCAATGAGGGCTAGAATTTCCCCTGCATGCACCTTCAGATTCATTTGATTATTCGCAACCAAGCCGCCGAATTTACGAGTGACTTCTTTGGCATCCAGAATTAGCTCACCTTTTGCAGGTAGTTCACGACGTGGTAAAGCGGCTGCATGAGGGTCAATCAATTTGGGTTGCTTTTTAACGGGGACTAATTTAGTTAAAAATGGCCAAATCCCATCGCGGGCATATTGCAGCATCAGGATCATCATCACCCCGAAGATAATCGTCTCGAAATTACCGGATTGACCGAGCAGTTGCGGCAGCCAATCTTGTAGCCATTGCTTAAGAATGGTGATGACACTCGCCCCGATTAAAGCACCCCAGACACTAGCCGCCCCACCGACCACTGCCATAAATAAATATTCAATACCACTGTGTAAGCCAAAGGGTGTGGGATTAACTAGGCGCTGCATGTGTGCATACAGCCAACCGGAAATACAAGCGAATAAGGCCGCGATTAAAAAGATGGTCATACGAGAGCGCAAAGTATTCACTCCCATCGCTTCAGCCATGACTCGCCCCCCTTTGAGGGCGCGAATCGCTCGGCCTTCACGCGAATCTAGTAAATTGCTCGTGGCTAACATAGCAAGCAGAAGAAAGCATAAAATCAGATAGAAAATTTCCTGCCCTTCATCTAAAGCCCAGCCAAAGATCGAAATCGGGGGAATGCCCGATAAACCGGTATGTCCACCTAAAGTTTCCATCGTACCAAACAGAAAATAGAGGCTAATCCCCCAAGCAATCGTGCCTAGCGGTAAATAATGCCCCGATAAACGCAAGGTGAGAGCGCCTAAAATAAAGGCTACGCCCAAGGTAATGATGATGCCTGCGATTAAACCTAACCAAGGAGAGGCGTTGTATTGTGTGGTCAAAACTGCTGTAGTGTAAGCGCCCAAGCCCACAAAAGCTGCTTGCCCGAAGCTAGTTAAGCCACCTACACCTGTTAATAGCACTAAGCCCAAAGCGACTAGGGCATATAAACCGATGTAGTTCATTAAAGTGATATGGAAGGCAGGTAATACTAAGGGGGCTACCAGTGCTAAGCCAAGAAAAATACCCATGAGCAGGCGTGGAGACAGTGCGAATTTCATTCTTCATCCTCCACGTGGGTCGTTTTTAATGAACGCCAGAGTAAGACGGGAATAATCAGCGTAAACACTATCACTTCTTTATATTCACTCGCCCAAAAGGACGAAAAAGCTTCCAATAAACCAACCAGTAAAGCACCTACGGCAGCGAGTGGATAACTGGCTAAACCGCCAATAATCGCAGCCACGAAACCTTTAAGGCCAATCAGAAACCCTGTGTCGTAGTAGATTGTGGTGATAGGGGCAATTAAGATTCCTGAGCAAGCACCGATAAGCGTGGCGACCAAGAAGGTGATTTTGCCAGCCAAAGCAGGCCGAATCCCCATTAGACGAGCGCCGACTCGATTGATGGCGGTGGCACGTAACGCTTTACCATAAAGTGTGCGCTCAAAAAAGAAATACAAGGCCGCAATACAAGCAAGCGAGGTAAGGACTACCACTAGGGTCTGCCCAGAAACGGTTAAAACTCCTAAATTGAAACTTGCATCACTAAAGGCTGGAGTACGTTGGCCTTCTGCTCCAAAGAAGAGTAGGCCTAAACCCACCATCGACAAATGCAAAGCCACCGACAGAATCAACAGAATCAAAACCGAAGCATCGGCTAAAGGCTGATACACCAAACGATACAACATCGGCCCCATCGGTACGATGACCGCTAGGGTCAAGAACATCTGCGCAAGCATGGGTAGTTTGGCCAAAGGTAATAAAAATAGGAGAGCTAATAAAATTAGCGGATAGGCCAGATTCCAGACTAAAGTTTTGATGAGTTTATCATGGCGCTGTGTACGTACTGCTTGAAGCCCATCTAATCCAGCAACAGCAATACCTAAGACAACTAATAACCAAATTGTAGTGGGAGCAGTCCCTGTTTGTAAGGTCGCCATCGTCAACGCGCCATAGGCGACGAATTCACCTTGCGGGATAAAGATCACTCGGGTTACAGCGAACACGAGTACGAGGGCAAGAGCTAAGAGTGCATAGATAGCGCCATTGGTGATGCCATCTTGCCCGAGAATTAATGCTATCTGTAAATCCACATAGACCTCCTCCTGTCGTATGGATCGCGTAGCGCGGTATCGAATGATTCGCAAACTAACAGTTAAAAACTAACTTGTCAAACAGTTGTTTTATTAATTAGTTTGTACTAATTTGTTTAGTCAGTAGAGCCTTGTGACTCAGCAAAAATGCAGAGGCTTGTCGTACAAAGCTGCGCTTAGGTATGCTGTTAATAAGTTTGAGCTGAAGCTAAAGACTTTGGCCGCCGAGACTGAGGATAAAAACATCATGAATCAGGCAGACAATCAGCCTGTATTAGCGACTGAACAAGTGAATGCAGTTGAAACTGAAATTTTACGTTTAGCCCGCGAACTACCTGAATTAGGGCAAGCTGCGGTGGCAACGCGCTTACAACGGGCGGGGTTGCAAATTTCGGCTTCTGGCGTGCGCTATATTTGGCAAAAATATGGCTTAGAAACTGCAGTGAAGCGTCTGCAAGCCTTGGCTGCAGAAAACGATGGTTGTTTAGCCAGCCTGACGTTAAATCAACGCCGTTATTTAGAACGGGGTCTACTAAGTACCCGCTTAGCGCAAGGTGAGCTAGCCGAGAATGAACCCGCTAATTTACCCGAATCTGAGCTAGAGCCTTTAGATCGGCAGCGGATTATTCTGAATGCGGCCGCTGAGCTATTTTCGACCCAAGGTTTTGATCGTACCACGATTCGGGATATTGCTAGCCAAGCAGGTTTATTGCCGGGGTCGGTTTATCATTATTTTTCTTCCAAAGAAGAATTGTATATGGCAGTACACCAAGAGGGCTTTCGCTCGGTGATGACGCAATTGCAAGCCGCAACCCATGAAGTGAGTGATCCTTGGGAGCGCTTAAAACGTGCTTTCACGGTACATATTAATGGCATGGTGGGTGGCTCGGCGATTGACCGTTTGACGGGACACAGCCTCGCCCTCACAGGACATCCGCGCTTATTAGATATGATTCGGGCGGATCGAGATGCTTATGAAGATGTGATTAAAGCTTTAATTGCTGAGTTATCCCTGAAACCTACTGTGAATCGAACCTTGTTACGTTTGCAATTATTGGGAGCGATGAATTGGGTTTATGTTTGGTATCACGAAGGTAAACTGAGTCCTGAGCAAATTGCTGCGCAAATGATTGATATGCTGCGTTTAGGCGTGGAAAGCCAAGTTTAGCGCTTGGCTTGCGTTTCAAAAAGGCTTGCTTCTGCCAGTATTAATCAGGCTCAAAAGCTTAAAAAGACTGAGTTTAAAGTGAGTCATAGCTTTACTTAAGTTTTCTGTTTTACTCAGGTTTTCTGTTTCAACGATGCTAAGACGGCTTCAGTGTGCTCGCCAATGGCTGGTAGGTCAGGATTGAGCGGGAACAGAGGTTTACCATCGATTTCAAAAGGTAAGCCCGGTGCACGATAAGCTTGACCAGTTTCACCATCGATGGAAGTGATTAAACCATTCGGGCGATTCACATGCGGATCAGCATACATTTCCACAGGGCGCGATACAGGGCCAAAGGGAATACCTTGCTCCTCTAAAATCGCGGTGAGTTCTGCATAACTGCGTTTAGCGACGGCTGCTTCTACGATAGGTATCGTCCATTCGCGGTTATTGATTTGCTCCATCCGGGTTTGTAAACGTGGGTCAGCCAGCAAATTTTCTAAGCCTAGAAGCCGACAAATGATTTCCCAATGACCGCCCGTAATCGCACCAATAAAGATTGAACGACCATCTTGAGTAGTGAAAATGTCGTAAATCGGCCATGAAAATTCGCGATTAGGCATCGGTGGTGATTCAGTTCCCTCCAAATCAAATTGCACCATATGCTGCATTATTAGTAATAAACAGCTTTCGAATAATCCAGTGCGGATTTGATGACCTTGCCCATCTTGCTGGCGTTTGAAAAGAGCCGCTAATACCGCAAAAGCAGTAAACAAACCACCCGTAATATCCACGGTTGAAGAGCCAATACGCAAGGGACGACCTTTAGGACCCGTCATATAAGCCATGCCAGTCATCATTTGCACAACTTCATCCATCGCTGTGCGCTGTTCATAAGGGCCGTGGAGAAAACCTTTGCAAGAAGCAATGATTAATGCGGGATATTTTGCTTGTAATTGCTTGGGGGACAGCTCCATTTTTTCCATTGAGCCATCGCGGAAATTCTCAAGGAAAACATCTGCTGTACTCATAATTTCATGTAAACTCGCTAAGCCTTCGGGAGTCTTAGTATCTAAAACTACCGATTTTTTGCCGCGATTGAAGCTAGGAAAAAAGCCGCGCCCCATCCCAGTGAGTAAGCGAGTTTTATCACCATCTGGAGGTTCGATTTTGATCACCTCAGCACCAAGTGAAGCTAAGAAAAATCCAGCTGAAGGCCCCATAATCATATGGCTAATTTCTACAACACGAATACCCGCTAAGGGTTGGTAGCTTTGTTCTGTACTCATCTTCATTCCTCCCAATTCTGCATCTAGCTTAACATTGACTCGGCACTTGAGGGTTTATAAAAATTTTTTGCTTAAACTGAAAGTTTCCCAACCTTTCCCCAACCCTTATGCGTTATAGTAGAAAATCCGATAAACTGATGAGGAGCATTTTATGAAAAAA
>JBJOOT010000224.1:0-4873 GCA_046051185.1 Pseudomonadota bacterium
GCTTCCTAAAGAAAGTAGTTTTGAAGTGGCTTTTGCAGGGCGTTCCAATTCAGGCAAATCCAGTACAATTAATCGAGCCTGTTCACAAAAATCGCTGGCACGGACTAGTAAAACGCCTGGGCGTACACAGCTTATTAATTTTTTTACTTTGCCAGAAGGTCAGTTATTAGTCGATCTTCCGGGGTATGGCTATGCCAAAGTTCCAGAGCATCTCAAGTTACAATGGCAGAAGTTTATCGAAGCGTATCTTACTACGCGAAAGACACTTAAGGGTTTGATTTTGGTCATGGATATTCGTCATCCCATGACGGTATTTGATCAAGGTTTGCTGAAATGGGCTGAGTATCAGCAGCTACCTGTGCATATTTTATTGAATAAAGCGGATAAATTGAGCCGAGGGGCTAGACAGAGTACGGTCTTAGCGGTGCGCAAAGAGCTGTCGCAATCAGTTAAGGTCAATCAAGTGTCAGTGCAAGCTTTTTCGGCAACAACAGGCTTAGGGCTTGAGGATTTATGGGCTAAATTAGATGAATGGTTTGAGCGGGAGATGGCCGTTATTGCAAGTGATATTCATTAAGGATTCATTTAAGAGCGACTAGACTAGCTCCTATAAAAAGGAACCCCGGCCAAACAGGGGGTCTAAAAGCCGGGGTTTAATAAACAGGTCTGGATTGGGGACACCAAACCTGTATCCGCAAAAGAGACCTCGACAGCACCGGGCTTTAGTGCTTTTTATGTCGCATCTCTTCACTTCGCGGAAATTCGCAATGTTTGATTGCCTACCTTCATTTTTAGATTAGAAAACAGTTTTCTGTTTCTTATCCCTTAGATGAACGCACGCTGTATCAGTTCCACCATTTATAGCATTTTTTTGCCGCTTGTCAATCTTAGTTGATTTAGATTGGGTGAAATTATACTCATATCCGCTCATATTAATGGAAATTGGTTATTTTTAGTTATTTTCCCAAAAAGGTCGCTGCGTATTATTAGCATTACCTGCAGGTCCAACCTGACCAATCCGCGCCTGTGCGGTATAAGTTTGCCCTGAACGTAGATAAACTATTTTTAACAAAGTACCTGCTCGAACTGAACCAATTAAGCTTTTAACATCGCTTGCGGCTCTAATTTCAGCATCATTCACTTGTAGAATAACATCGCCCGCCTGTAAGCCTGCGCGTTCAGCGGCTGAGCTAGGGAACACACGTTCAACTAAAGCACCGGTATTAGCTGGTAGACGTGAATTGGTGGCTATTTGGGCATCTACATCACTGACTTCAATCCCAAGTAGGCCGCGTTCTACTTGGCCAAAGCGTACAATCTGATCAATGATGCCTGCAGCGGTATTCACAGGGATTGCAAAACCGATGCCGATATTACCCCCACTTTGTCCTCCTAAAATAGCGGTATTAATACCAATTAATTCACCACGCAGATTAACTAAAGCTCCCCCAGAATTACCTAAATTGATCGAAGCATCGGTTTGAATAAAGTTTTCATATTCACCAATGCCGGGGTTGCGATGCAAAGCGCTAATAATCCCTGAGGTAACTGATTGACCAATCCCATAGGGATTGCCAATTGCCACCACAAAATCACCCACTTTTAAGCGATCTGAGTCACCAAAACGCATAGCCACTAAGCGTTCAGCTTTAATAGCAATAATGGCTAAGTCCACTTTGGGGTCTGCGCCAATAATCCGTGCTTGAAAACGGCGTCCATCATTCAAGGTGATGGTAATGCGCTCAGCTCCTTCAATCACATGAAAGTTAGTTAAGATATGTCCATGACGTGCATGCACAATGACACCTGAACCCGTGCCATCAATTTTGCGCTCACCCTGCGTCTCACCAAAAAAACGCTTAAAAAACGGATCATTGAGGATAGATTCATCAATTTTTTGCTTGCCCTCAGTGGTAATATTCACAACGGCGGGTGTGACACGCTCTAACATCGGGGCGAGGCTAGGTAAGGCTTGACCATTAACACTGTCAGGCAAAGCGCCTGCACACGCGCAGCCTTGTAGGCCAACCGTTAACAGCGTAGTAAGTAGAACGCGCTTCCAAATACTTGGTGACATATTATCTGCATCCTGAAACGTTTTGCTTCGTGAATCTGCTTATTTTAGACCAGCCCTAGTCACTTTTTGCAAAGCTGAACAGAAGGCATCGTTGTGTAGTGAAAATACCACTATTTTGAGTTTTGTTCCAAAAAAACCACGTCAGCTATCTGCCGTCTATCGCTTGGTTTTTAGATGTTGCCTAGGTGACCAATTGAAAAACCGTTCCATCTGAGCATAGAACTCTTGTTGCTGTGTGGTTGTGGCCGGGGGCGTTTGTACTTGCAGAGTAATGTACATATCGCCTTTTACGAGACTAGTGTTAATCCCTCGCCCCGCTAGACGCATTTTTTTACCCGATTCACTATCGGGTGGAATTTTCAAACTGACAGCTCCTGTCGGGGTGGGGGCTAAAACATTCGCACCTAAGGCAGCTTCCCACGGACTAATGGGTAAATCGAGATATAAATCTTGCCCAATTAATTGATAATAAGGATGTTCGGCAATATGAATGACTAAACTTAAATCAGCCCCGCCTAATCCTTTGCCCTGTAAACGTAAACGACTCCCTTCAGATGAGCCTTTTGGAACTCGTACTTGAATGGTGTCACCATTGGGGGCTTGAATAGCCTTGATAGTATCAAAGAATAAATCTTCAATTTGTAAAGTGAGATTGTATTCTTGAGGTTCTAAGGGCGGAGGAGTTCTAAGTTCAGTGGTTTTATCACGACGCTTTTTACCGAATAAACTATTAAAAATAGCGGAGCTACGGCGAGTATTGGGAATTTCTTGCTGGCTAATTTCCTCAAAAAAAGCAACATCGACTTTGTTAGTGGCTGTACTTGGTTTAGGCGGTGATGCACTGGTCTTTGTTGTTTCAGATGGGCTAGGTTTAGCGGGTGTTTGCTGTTGTTCATAGTGACGACGCTTACGACTATCACTGAGGGTTTCATAGGCTTCATTTACCGCTTTAAACTGCTCTTCCGCTTCGGGTAAGCGACTCACATCAGGATGGTATTTACGTGCCAAACGCCGATAAGCCAGCTTAATATCTTCGGTGCTAGCGTTTGGTGAAATTCCCAATACCTGATAATAGTTTTTGGCAGTCGTCATTATTCAATGTTCTGAATTTGCTCACGCATCTGTTCGATGAGTACTTTTAAATCAACGGCGGCTTGGGTGGTTTCTGCATCATTGGATTTGGAGGCTAGGGTATTAGCTTCACGGTTGAGTTCTTGCATCAGAAAGTCCATGCGCCGACCAATAGGTTCATCGCGTTCAAGTACCGCATTAATTTCATCAAGGTGCGCCATTAAGCGGTCAAGTTCTTCATCCACATCTAAACGCTGTGCGAGGATCACTAATTCTTGTTCGAGGCGGTTATTATCTGGAATGACATCTAACTCTGCTAAACGCAGATAAATTTTGTCCTTAATTCCATTGATAATTTCAGGACGACGTTTGCGGATACGCACTAAAATTTCCGCAATTTGGTCACAACGCGAATCAATAAATTCAGCTAGACGTTTACCCTCACGTTCACGTGTAGCAATCAAATCGTTTAAAGCAGTTATCAATAATTGCTCTGCTTCTTGCCCCAACTTTTCTAAATCGGGAGCGCTATCTAAGGTAACACCCGGCCAGCGAAGAATATCAACGGCCTTTAGGGTTTCAGTGCTATTAGTTAACGCCTCAATTTGCCGACATGCAATTATCAATGCACGGGCTAGGGGTTCATTCACCACGATGGTTGAACTTTCACCAACCCCCGCAGCATACCTAAGAGAAGCTTCAAGTTTGCCACGATGCAAGCGATTTTGTAACAGTGTACGAAAATTATTCTCGAGGGATCTAAACTCTTCGGGAACACGCAAACTAATGTCTAAGTAGCGATGATTAACAGAACGTAATTCCCAACTCAATTTACCTTGAGTTGATGCGATTTCGTGGTGTGCAAAAGCAGTCATGCTACGAATCATGTCTGGTTTCCTATCTGGCTAAGGGTTTAAAAGCTAATAGGTTCTTATACTAGAGGATTTGATGCTTCAGGTCATTTTTGTCTGTGCGCAACACCAAATCTGAATTTTTTCTACACCATGATCAATCAAAATCGCCTCTAATTCTGCGCAAGTAGCTCCTGTAGTGACTACATCATCAAAAATCGCAATATGTTTATAGGGAAGAGGGCGAACCAATTGAAAAGCTTGCCTTAGATTATGTTGCCGTGCTGAGGCCGCCAATTTTTTCTGCTCATCGGTATGCCGTTGGCGTTGGATGTCTGTCAATAAGATGGGTAAACCCAGTTTTTTTGCTAAAGGTCGTACCAATTCCAGCGATTGATTAAAGCCTCTTTGCCTTAAGCGCTTAGGATGCAAAGGCACAGGTAAGATAGCTTCAGGTAGTTCGTTGATCAACTGGGGCAAATGCTGCGCAAGTAGTTTAGCGAGTAGCTGTAGTTTATCTAAATACGGGCTATTTTTTCCCTCTAAAATGAGCTGATTAATCGGTGCTGCATAGATAAATGCGCTAATGAGTGGGGTTGGTGCTTGACTAGTGGGCTGCCGATTCCAAGGTAAGCTCTGATAACAAGATTTGCACAAGAGCGGTGACTGCGTAAATTTAAGCGGCGTATCACACAAAGGACAAAGTTTAGGATGCACTAAATGGGCGATTGCTTGCGCGTTCTGGATAAGGTTTTGTAGCATAAAGCAGCTTCATTATTTAAAGTTTTTATACACAGCAGGTAAGCTGAGGATGACTCCTATTAATAAGCCATATCCGTGCGCAGCCAATACAACGGGAGCGCCTATCAGCTGT
>JBJOOT010000225.1:0-4830 GCA_046051185.1 Pseudomonadota bacterium
TGGTTGTGTAAAAACGACTCTGTTACGTGCTATTGCAGGCTTTGAACCCTTAAGCCAAGGGCAAATTAGTTTAAATGGAGAGGTGATCAGCAATACCCAATCAACCCTTGCCACTGAGCAACGCAAAATTGGCATGGTCTTTCAAGATTATGCTCTTTTTCCTCATCTGAATATTGCTGAGAATATTCGTTTTGGCATTCGTAAGCAGCCCAATAAACTGCAACAACAGCGAGTGAAAGAGCTTCTCGAATTAGTTAGCTTGCCCGATTATGCCAAGCGTTATCCGCATGAATTATCGGGCGGGCAACAACAACGGATCGCCCTAGCCCGTGCCTTAGCCCCTAAACCTGCACTGCTATTATTGGATGAACCGTTTGGTAGCCAAGATACTGAACTCCGTGAAAACCTAGCGCGTGAAGTACGCGAAATGCTTAAACACGAAGGGATCACCGCTTTATTAGTCACCCATGATCAACATGAAGCCTTTGCAATGGCTGATGAAATCGGGGTTTTACAAGCTGGGCGCTTACAGCAATGGGGTAGTGCTTATGAATTGTATTATCAGCCGCAAAATGCTTTTGTTGCCTCATTTATTGGTCAAGGCAGCTTATTAGCGGCACAGTTTCAGAATGGCCAAGTATCAAGCTATTTAGGTGAATTGAATTATTCAGCGCCTTGTGATTTAAAAAACGAAACGGTTGCAGTACTGATTCGCCCAGAACATGTGCAGCTGACACAAGATCCGCTCGCACCTCACCAAGCCTTAATTACTAGCAAGGTATTTCGGGGCAATGATTATTTATACAGTTTAAAACTAGCTAACCAAGAAACTTTATTGGCTTTGGCTTCTAGTGAGCAATTTTATACAGTCGGCGCATCAATAGGCTTGACATTAGAAAATAGAATTTACGCGCTGGTTAAAAGAGACTTAAATTAATTTTAAGTAATATAAATTAATTTCAAAAACCTTAGAAAAAGCTCCCGGAGAAGAATGGGCTATAAAATTATCTCCGGGAGATGAATTTGCCCGCCCCGTCTTCCTCAGTTAAGACAGGTGGTTTCCCTCGCGAGCGGTCTGATCATAATACAAAGTATAATAAATTGTAACCATTTCGAAAAAAAATGACTATTTTTTAATCTATTCGGACAAAAAATCTACTAATACTTGCCCGCGTCCCAGCTCACCTAAAGCTTGCTGCAATTGGGTTTGCACCCTAATAGGGCATAATCCATTAATTTGTAATTCAGGTAGATAATCGACTGTTACAATCTGACATTCCCAATCGACTAAACAACGACGAATAGCGTCTTCTAAGGCATAAGCTGCGGTGATTTTAAAAACTTGCATTGCAAGTTTTAAACAAGTGGGGGTTTGCTTAATAGCCGCAGTGACTGAACTAGAATAAGCGCGTACCAAGCCTCCCGTGCCTAATTTAATCCCACCAAAATAGCGCACGACCACGGCCACCACGTCCCCCAATTCACTATGCAATAAAACATTTAGCATTGGTTTACCTGCAGTCCCTGCAGGCTCGCCATCATCACTGCAACTCACGATGGTCGTCTGCCTTGGCTTGCCCGCGATAAATGCCCAACACACATGACGGGCATCAGGATGCTGCTGTCTAATCTGCTCAATAAATTCATGGGCTGCTTTAGCAGACGCAGCTTGGGCAATGAAGCAAATAAATTGGCTATTTTTTATTGTCTGCTCAAAGCGCGTCGTGGTAGCAGGTATTAAAAAAGAGCTCATAAGTATCTCATTTGTTTATAGAATACAGGGGCGCAAATAGTGAACTCGTCGTGTAATAATAGTGAAATAGAACCGCTTATCGGAGATTTTGATCATTCAATGGTCAAAACCTTCAATGCTACCCGCAATTTTTATACTCTCAACTAAGAAGTAACGTATAAATGCTGCTGGAGAATAATTTATGTGCCCCAAAGCCTGTTTGTGGGTTGCTTTTGAGGTGCTGCTTTTAATTTTGCCAATGCAAACTTTTGCTGCACCCAGTCAGCCTAGTAGGCTACTACCGGATCGAACTCAGGTCACTCTCGTTCAAACGCCACCGTCTAGTTTTCTACAATTGAGTAAAATAATTAGTGAATCTAGTTTGTATGAGCGAGTATTAACCAATCCCGATTTTATTAAAGTACAAAGCATCGCCCAACGTTGGTGGGATAATCAAACGGGCGCTAAGCATAAGCAACGTGCAGCTTATTCAAAACGGATCACTAAACATCATCTACATCAGAAATAAAGAAAATAAAGACAGCAAGTTTTGGAGTTGTGGCTATTAAGCATGACAACCATAAGCCACTAAACTAGCCCAAACGCCTGCTTCATCATGCATCACTCGAATCCGCGAGATCGTTCCAGATTCAACGGCGAGGGAAAAAAAGTTACGACTGGGCATACCCAAAACTTGCATCACAATGAGTCTAATCACACCGGGCTGAGCGACTAATACTACACGTTTACCCTGATACTCAGTCAGTAAACGCTCCCAACAAGCGAGAATCCGCGCTTGAAAATGAGCAAACGATTCACCCTCAGGTGGCACTAAGCAAGCTGGATTTCGCCACCAGCGGGCGAGAATCGTAGGGTTCTGCGCCATAATACTCGCAGGCGTTTGCCCTTCCCAAGCCCCAAAATTCATCTCCGCTAATTCAGGATAGCTACGCAAAGGAATATGGTTTTTCTCAGCTAACCAGCTTGCAAACGGTAGACAAGCATTATGCTCTGAACTAAAAACTGCTTCCCAAGTGGAATGACGTTTGACAACTTTCTTAAGGCTTTTTAAACCTTCAGGACTCAAACTAGCATTGAGTGAGCCGCAAAATACCTCACCTGCATCCAGCGAGGTACTCGGCAGCAGATCGATTAAAGTGATGGGAATGCTCACTATGCGTAGCGAACCTCTAGGATTTCGTATTCACGTACTCCACCCGGGGCTTGTACCACTGCAATATCGCCCTCTTCTTTACCAATTAAAGCCCGTGCCACGGGAGAAGAAACGGCAATCATTCCCAGTTTTAAATCTGCCTCCACATCACCAACGATTTGATAAGTGATGGTTTCAGCTGATTTAATTTCCTCAAGCTCCACCGTCGCCCCAAAGACTACTTTCCCGGGATTCGCTGCTCCCACAGTAGCGACATCAATCACTTGGGCAAGGGATAAGACGGATTCTAATTCTTGAATACGTCCTTCACAAAAACCTTGTTGCTCACGCGCCGCATGGTATTCAGCGTTCTCTTTTAAATCACCATGCTCACGTGCTTCAGCAATCGCTTGGACAATCCGTGGGCGTTCGACCGTTTTTAAACGGTTCAATTCAGCTTTTAAACGCTCAGCACCCGCTGCTGTTAACGGTGGTCTACTCATTCTTATTCTCCCTCTTCTTTTACATAATTCCTTGATGCAAATCTTGCAGACGATAAACCTGTTCGTCAGCGGTATAACCCATCGCCATACATAAGGCGCGTGCACCCTCAATAGTCGTGGTATAACTTAATTTATGCTGCAAAGCCTCGCGCCGAATCTCAAAAGAATCACGAGTGGATTGCTCACCCTCTGTGGTATTAATGATTAAATGAATTTCATCATTTTTAATCATATCCACAATATTAGGGCGTCCCTCATGCATTTTATTCACGACTTCACAAGCAATCCCCGCATTTTGCAACTCACGGGCGGTACCACGTGTTGCAACAATACGGAAACCTTGCTTAACCAGCATTGATCCCAAACCGGCCAAATGCCGACGATCAGCTTCACGCACGCTAATGAACACGACCCCCGAAGTGGGGAAGCTTGCCCCTGCCGCATGTTGTGCCTTACCAAAAGCTTCCGCAAAAGTTTTACCAACCCCCATTACTTCACCCGTCGACTTCATTTCAGGGCTTAAGATCGGGTCGACACCTGGGAATTTAATAAAGGGGAAAACCGCTTCCTTTACAGAATAATAGTCTGGAATCACTTCTTCGGTAGCATTTTGCGCAACTAAACTCTGCCCTGCCATACAACGCGCTGCAATTTTTGCCAACGGACGACCAATTGCTTTAGAAACATAAGGTACCGTCCGTGAAGCTCGGGGGTTCACTTCTAGGACATAGACTTCATTATTTTTAATCGCATATTGGGTATTCATCAAGCCAATAACATTCAAAGCCTTGGCCATGCGGGCAGTCTGGGCGCGCAATTCATCTTGAATCGCAGGGTCTAAAGAATACGGCGGCAAGGAACAAGCGGAATCGCCCGAGTGAATCCCTGCTTGCTCAATATGCTGCATAATGCCGCCAATCAATACATTCTGCCCATCACAAATCGCATCCACATCAACTTCAATCGCATCATCTAAGAAGCGATCTAAGAGCACGGGTGAATCATTCGAGACAGAAACCGCGGTATTCATATACCGACGCAATTCATTTTCGTTATACACAATTTCCATCGCCCGCCCACCGAGGACATAGGATGGACGCACCACGAGAGGATAACCAATTTCAACGGCTAAACGTACCGCCTCCTCCATACTGCGCGCAGTGCGATTCGGGGGTTGGCGTAAACCTAAGCGATGAATCAGTTGCTGGAAACGCTCACGATCTTCGGCTAAGTCAATTGAGTCTGGCGAGGTCCCAATAATTGGTGCACCGAGATTTTCCAGATCACGCGCTAATTTTAGCGGAGTTTGCCCACCGTATTGCACGATCACGCCTAAGGGCTTTTCTAGATCGACGATTTCCATCACATCTTCAAGCGTCAGTGGCTCAAAATACAAACGATCCGAGGTATCATAATCGGTAGAAACTGTTTCTGGATTGCAA
>JBJOOT010000226.1:0-4799 GCA_046051185.1 Pseudomonadota bacterium
CCACATTTCTAATAATTCAGCCAGCGAGTTCACTTCAGCAAGGCGGGGCAACTCACGCAAAATAATAGGGATGACAAAAACATTGCCATATCTTTCCTGCATTTGCTGGCGAAAACTGCTGTCATAATCCCCGCATAATTCATTGACGAGCGCTTTAACCAAGGTGGTTTTCCCCGCCCCTGGGCGGCCTGAAATGACCAAAAAGCGTTCATTCACTACTTCAGTGAAAGCATCAACACCAAGGAGATTCGCCTCAGTTTCCTTCTCAAACTTATCCGGCGGATTCATGGCATTATCATCCCTATCCTCCTCGCCGAGCCGCAACGGAATATAAATTTGCCGTAAGCTAATCGGATCAGGATCATCCGTCATTTCCATTAAAGGAATACTGCCGTATTGCTGCACCAACCAACGGTAATACACGCCACGCGCTTGGAAGCGAGCATTTTTCTCGGCCACTGATTGTAAGTCACTCATGGATTAGCTCCATTCGCTTGAGCTGCAACAATCGATAAAAAGCATTCATCTACCGCATCTTCATTCGTAAAGGTTGCCTGAGCCAAACGTGCAAACACCTCATCTGACCGCTTGCGATCAATGCGCTCTAAAAATAGCTCCACGGCTTTTTCCATTTCCACCCCGCGATGCTTTTCATCTTTACTCGGATCATTACTATTGTGGCGCAAGATATGCGCAAACGAGCGAGAGAAATAGCTTTCCATCATGCGTTGATCCGCTCTTGAATAACCTGTTGGCAAGCTCAAAGCTTCTTGGGTATTTCCCATTAACACCGCACGGAGAATTTGCAAAGCCCAAGGCTGCCGCTCCAAGATGCGCCATACTGCAGGATGATAAAGGCTCAGGTACTGAAATAAAATCAAACGTCGAATCGTTTGATCATCCTCACGGGTTGCGATTAACCGGTGCATACTCCAAACCGCACATAAACTATTAGTAAAATTCTTTAACTTACGAGGATTAGGCTCAATCAGATCAACTAACTGCTTAGCCCAAATCGCTGCATTGGGGATGTTATGCTCGTTAAGCTGTTGCTCTACTAAATGATAGGCACTAGTCTTGCGTGGAGCAGGGACACGAATCGTCGCTTGGAAAAGCTTTTCTAAATACTCACGATTATGATCTGCAGAACGAGTCGGCCAATGACTGCGCAATGCCTCCAAAACTGCAATAGTGTCCATACCTAATACAAATACACAACGGGGTGTACCTAGATATAATTTAATTGCCTCTAGCAGTTGAATCACGGCAGATTCTTCACAACGATCTAAATCATCAATAAATACGACTAAGCGAGCATTGGGTGCTAAATCTTCAGCATCTGCATTTAAGCTTTTCAAAACCGTTTCAATCGCATCCTCGAACTGCAAATGAAATCGTTGCCCATCACTTAATTGGCTTAAGCCTTCATCACCATTATTCCAAACATTACGAATAGCCTCCGTTGTCCCTGTAAGAAAGGGCTGCTGGACTTTACCTGTAATCATTAAAGCGCCATCAACCACGCGCTCTAATAGCGTAAAAGCAGCTAAAACACCATTACGAGCCTTTTCCTTAGCTTTGTCAGTTAAGCTAGTTTTAGCCCTGAGTAGATATTGCTGTTTAACTTCTAGCAATAGAGGGACTAAAGGATTATCAGCCCCCTGATGCTGCCAAGGTGAATACCAAACACATAAAGAACTCTCCAAGCCTTGGCAAAAAGCCTCACTCCAAGCTAAAGCAGTGCGGCGCTCTAGTTTACGTGCACACAAGTTAGAGTCATAAACCCTTTCTCCTTGTATACTACGTAACTCACCAAGCGGTACCGCTTTACTAATCGGCTCACCACCTAAAGTCACAAACGCCCTTTGCATGAGACTCGTTTTGCCAGAACCCCATTTTCCAGCTACGGCAATTGTAAAAGGGGGGGAAACACTAAGAATCATCTTGGCTAAACCATCACCAGCCGCCTCCATGCCCAAGCGTTCAGAAACATCCCATTGATCGTTGTGATATAACATAGGTATCTCAAGTCGATTAAAAGCTTATTCAGCTTAACAAAAATATTTACTATTTTCTGTGCTTGACGGTTTCTATCCAAATATCATGCCCAGTACAGAATAGAGACTTGACGAATAAGAGGTACACTAATGTTCAGAATAGGATTTTGCAGCAGCGTATTTCGGCAAAGCCTCATCTATAAAAACCATTATCGCTATACCGAATAACAAAACGTACTAAACAAACGAACCCACATGACAACTCCTCCCCATGACAGCTCTAAGGTAACGATGTAAAGTAAAGTCAAGCGGATGTAAAAAAATGTAAAACCGCTGTTCACTCACGTCCTTATCCTTAATCATAAGCCTCACTAAACCGAATCGGTTTAAGCAAGCGTATTTATTTTAATCAATAATGGCAACGAGTCCCTTGAAGCCTAGGTTTGGCTGGATAGTCATGAGATAAGCATTATGAGTAAACTACTGTTGGTGGATGACGATCTAGAGTTAAACCAACTCCTCAGCACTTATTTAACTCAAGAAGGCTTTGAAGTCACTGCCGTGATGGATGGTGCCTCCGCTGTCAAAGAAGCCAGCCTACATGAATACGCTTTAATTGTACTGGATGTGATGATGCCGGGCATGAATGGCATCGAAGCACTTAGTCGAATTCGGATGAATAGCTCTGTCCCTGTTTTGATGCTGACTGCCCGTGGTGATGATATTGACCGGATTATGGGCTTAGAAATGGGTGCTGATGATTATGTCCCCAAACCCTGTTTACCCCGCGAATTAGTCGCCCGTATTCGGGCTATTTTGCGGCGTACAGCACCTGCTGGCAATGTGGCTAGCCATGAGCCCTTACATATTGGCAGTTTAAGCCTTTGGCCAGAAAAACGCTTAGCCACTTGGCAAGGTCAAGCTGTAGAACTGACTAGCACTGAATTTAGTTTGCTCTTAGTCCTCGCCCAGCAAGCAGGTAAAGTAGTGAGTAAAAATGATCTATCTGAACTGGGTATTGGCCGCCCACTGACGCGCTATGACCGCAGTATTGATGTGCACATGAGCAGCATTCGCCACAAACTTGGCAATTTACCGGATGGGCGCTCCTGTATTCAAACGGTGCGTGGCGTTGGCTACCAACTGATTCGAGATTAAGCGCATGCTGGGACGCTTATTCTGGAAAATCCTCCTGACTTTTTGGCTAACTTTGGTGGTAGCCGGTGGTACGGCCGCTTTAGCCGTCTGGTGGCATCATCGCGCGTTGCAATCCGTTGCTGAGGATGTTGTTATTCGCCCCAGTTCGATTCTATCCGTACAAGCCGCCGCCAATACCTTTCACTTTGGTGGTCAAGCTGCGGTTTACAACATGCTACTAGAGCAAAGCCAAGAAGCACCTGAAAACTTACAAGTCTATGCGGTAGATGCCAATAATAAAGAGTTATTAGGACGTGCTGTACCAGCAGCGGCCTTAGCACGGATTCGCAATAGCGTGAAGCTCAAGGTAGATCCACCCATTGCACGCAGTGCTCAATCTCAAGAACAAGAATTGATTTTCTTCGCCCCCCTTTCAGGTCAGTTTCCAGAATTCCAAAAACCAAACCGGTTACCTCCGCGCTATCGTGATTTAACTTGGCCGTGGTATTTATCCGGTTTAATCGTGAGCTTTATTTCCAGTTTCTTGCTAGCTTGGCATTTCTCTAAGCCCGTGCGTTTATTGCGGAAAGCGTTTAAATCCATTGCACAAGGTGATCTCAATACCCGTATTTCACCCGAGATTGGCTGGCGACGGGATGAAATCGCCGATTTAGGCCATGACTTTGATCATATGGCGAGCCAACTTCAAAATTTAATGACTTCACAGCGACGCTTGCTCCATGATGTTTCCCATGAATTACGCTCACCACTTGCACGTTTACAAGTCAGTATCGGCTTGGCTCGCCAACAACCGGAACAAACCCAAGCCACCTTAGAGCGGATTGAACATGAGGCTGAACGCCTAAACGAATTAGTCGGCGAAGTACTGACCCTATCCCGCTTAGAAGCAGGGGTGGCAACGTCTACGGATGAATATGTCGATGTGTTAGAACTACTCGATACAGTAGTGGATGATGCACGCTTTGAAGCCAGTGCTTTAAAGCGCTCTGTGGTATTGCATAGTAGCGATGATGCTAGCCTGATTATTCCTGCTCATGGCGAGCTGCTTTATCGAGCCTTAGAAAATGTTGTGCGTAATGCCTTGTATCATACCCCCCCTGAAACTACCGTCACTGTAACGGCTTATCAAAATAAGGTCACGAATACTTTACATATCACAGTAGATGACCAAGGTGGTGGCGTACCCTTTGACGAAATTGAGCTTATTTTTGAACCCTTCCAACGCAGTGGCAAAGGAAAGCATGAATACCAAGGCTATGGTTTAGGCTTAGCAATAGCCCGACGGGCGATTGATAGCCATCACGGTAGTATTCGAGCGAATAATCGACCTGAAGGGGGTTTACGGATTAGTATTGAATTGCCCTTGCAAACCAATTTGCTCTCCTCCTCTCTATAAAAATCATTAATAAGCTTGCTTAGTCAAGCTAAGCGCAAATCACTATTCATAAAATTATTTTTAAAAAAATTGAACTTATTAATAGGCATAGTGATCACACCAAGCGGTATGGCCGAAATACGACTGAACAGCCCCAGTAGGCTTGACTTGCCTGTGAGGCTTGCTGAAGTTTTTATGGAAATACTGGCCTGATCGAGTGATTTTTAAGTATTTTATGATGAATATCACGCGGAATTAGGGCAATAAAT
>JBJOOT010000227.1:0-4796 GCA_046051185.1 Pseudomonadota bacterium
TCCGCGTCTACCTGAAATCGACTTCAGTCAATGGGGTGAAATCGAGACCGTCCGCTTAAATCGGATTAATCAATTGACTGGTGAATTTTTGCATCGCAATTGGTTGAATATTCCTCACGTGACTCAATTTGATCAAGCTGACATCACCGATTTAGAGGCTTTCCGCCAAGAACTGAATTTTGAACAGGAAAAAATTAAAGCCGCAAAGATCACGCCTTTAGTGTTTATTATGAAAGCTGTCGTAGCAGGCTTAAAAGCCTATCCGCGCTTTAATTCCTCGCTTGACCCTTCCGGTGAAATGCTTATTCAAAAAAAGTATTATCATATTGGTATTGCCGTTGATACCCCCGATGGTTTGGTAGTACCAATTATTCGTGATGTGGACAAAAAATCCTTATTGCAACTCTCGGATGATCTCAAAGAAGTTTCGACAAAAGCCCGTGAGCGCCGCTTAAAACCTGCCGATTTACAAGGTAGTTGCTTCTCAATTTCAAGTTTAGGCGGGATTGGTGGCACGCACTTTACCCCGATTATTAATGCCCCTGATGTCGCTATTTTAGGTATCTCCAAATCTTCCATGCAGCCGATTTGGAATGGCAAAGAATTTACTCCACGGCTGATGCTACCGCTGTCACTCTCTTATGATCACCGCGTCATTGATGGTGCGGATGGGGCGCGGTTCACCACTTTCCTAGCTAAAATGCTGGGTGATATTCGAAGGTTATTGATATAAACCATTTATCCACAGCTATTCACATCGGCTTTGGACTTAGTGCATAGCTTTAATCTGAGGCTCAATTATCAGCTATCCAAAGTTTTATCGCAGATCACCTCTTTAAGCACCTGATAGAAACGTAACGCAGCGGGTGATAAGGCCGTCCCTCTACTTTGAATAATGCCAATGGTACGTGTGATCTGTGGTTCTATTAGCGGCCTACTGACAATAATAGGATGATCCACCGGCGGTAAGGCTAAACGGGGTAAGGCTGCAATCCCCAAGCCTGCCTCAATCAAGCCTAAAGAAGTCGATAAATGCTGTACCTCATAAAACCAACGCGGTTTAAACGCATACTTATTCAAGGCTAGATCAATTAATAGCCGATTACCCGAACTTTTACCCACGGCTATCAAGCGATAGGGTTTAGTCTGCTGCCAAGTAACCGTGCTCTGCACGGCTAATGGATGATCAAAACGACAGGCCAAGATAAACTCTTCTTTGATCAGCGGCTCAAACACGACATCAGGGTTACTTTCACCGAACATGGAAATACCAAAATCCACTTCTTTATTTAAAGTGCTTTTCAGTACTTCATTTGCACCGGCATCTAAGATTCTAATCCGAATCGCGGGGTACTCTGCATTAAAGACTGCGATGGCTTTAGGGAGCAAATAATAGGTTGCGGTGGGAATACAACCGATGGTGACTAGCCCTGCACGGCGCTCGGCAATCTCGCGCACGGATAATAAGCTGGTATCTAATTCATCCAGTAAGCGTTGCGCACGTGGTAAAAAATCCCTGCCCACCATGGTTAAATCCACATGGCGGGTGGTGCGCTCTAATAAAATCACACCGAGTGTTTCTTCTAGTTTTTGAATCCGACGGGTCAGAGCGGGCTGGGATACGTGTAATAACTCGGCTGCAATCCGAAAGCTTTTGACATTAGCCGTGGTCACAAAACTGCGTAAATCTTGTAGCTCAATATTCATGTTCAAACTGCAATAATCCTTGTTAATAATTCATTTCTCTTATTAAAGCAAATTTGTCAGTATTTTCCTATCAGCTAGAGGGTTGGTTTGAGTAACCACCAAGGCTTTATTAACTTAGGAGGAGAGAAGGATGAAATCAGTATTCAATTTAAGTATCGCTATCGTGTTAGGACTAGCCAGTATTCACGCACAAGCCGATGAGCCTATTGTGATTAAATTCAGCCATGTCGCGGCCATTGATACCCCCAAAGGCCAAGCCGCTGAGTATTTTAAAAAACAAGCCGAAGCCTTGACCGAAGGTAAAGTAAAGGTCGAGATTTATCCCAATAGTATGCTGTTTAAAGACAAGGAAGAATTAGAAGCCCTCCAAATGGGATCAGTGCAAATGTTAGCACCGGTCGTGGGTAAGTTAGGTCCTGCTGGCATTAAGGAATTTGAAGCCTTTGATTTACCTTATCTATTTACTGACTTAAATGCTGTGCATCGGGTAACTAAAGGTGAAATTGGCAAATCCTTACTCACCAAACTCGATCAACGGGGCATGGTAGGTTTGGGTTATTGGGATGCAGGCTTTCGGGTACTGAGCTCTAATAAACCGATTCACACACCGGATCAAATCAAGGGTCAAAAAATCCGTATTAATTCCTCCAAAGTCAATCAAGCAATTATTAGCTCGGTGGGTGCTATTCCCCAAACCATGCCCTTCTCCGAGGTCTATCAAGCCCTACAAACTGGTGTGGTGGATGGCGCGGATGGCAATCTCACCAATCTTTATACCCAAAAGCAATACGAAGTCCAAAAGCATGTCACCCTCACCGAACATACTTATAGTGGTTATGTGATTTTAGTGAATAAAGATTTTTGGAATAAATTACCCGAAGACATTCGTGGCAAGCTGCAACAAGCGGTTCAAGAAGCCTCCGACTTAAATGAAAAAGCGGTGGTCGATGATGACAAAAAAGCGCTGGAAGCCATTAAAGCCTCTGGCAAAACTGAAATCTACACCCCTACCCCTGAAGAGAGAGACCTCTGGGTAAAAGCGATGACTCCGGTACAAGATCAATTAGCCGAGCGGGTGGGTAAAGACTTAGTGGAGCAAATCCGTAAAACGGTTGCAGCTCAATAAATGACTGTCGTGAGCAGGTCGTTGCTACCTGCTTCCCCACCAACTATAGCGAGTTCATCCTATGAATCTTAATGAATGGGTCGGTCGCACCGAACAGGTGGTCGATACCGTGACACCGACCCCCTATGCGGCCTTATCGGCTACCTTTGATCGCCCTGCTGAACGCCCTGCGGTGGGTACCGTTTTACCGTATTTATGGCATTGGTTGTATTTTTTACCGCTGCATCGCCAATCAGAAATTGGGGCGGATGGTCATGCTAAACGCGGTGGTTTTTTACCGCCCGTCCCCTTACCGCGCCGTATGTGGGCAGGTAGTCAATTTCAGTTTCATCAAGCCTTGCGGGTCGGGGATGAATTAGTACGCACCTCTACGATCCATAGTGTACAAGAAAAAATCGGACGTACCGGCCCTTTAGTCTTTGTCACGGTGCGCCATGAAATCCGCCGCCAAGGTGAAAGCGCCATTGCCTTAACCGAATTTCACGATATTGTGTACCGTGAAGCCCCCAAAGCGGATGAGTCTGTTCCTGCCCCCAAACCCGCCCCTGCAAGCGCTACTTGGGAAAAGCTATGGACACCGAATGATGTTTTATTATTCCGTTATTCTGCCCTCACTTTTAATGGTCATCGGATTCATTATGACCGCAAATATGTCACTGAAGTCGAAGGTTATCCGGGCTTAATCGTCCACGGCCCCATGATTGCCACCTTACTCTTAGATCTATTACGCCACCAATTACCGGATGCGGAATTAGCCAGCTATCAATTTCGCGCCATACGTCCGGTCTTTGATATTCATACCTTCTCCGTCTGTGGCGAACCGCAAGCCGATGGAAAAACCATTCGCTTATGGGCCAAAGACCATGAGGGCTGGTTAACGATGGAAGCCACCGCTGTTATTAAATAAGGATAGGATTATGCGACCCTTAGAAGGTATTACGGTTGTTACCTTGGAACATGCCATTGCAGCGCCGTTTGCGACGCGCCAATTGGCTGACTTAGGTGCTAGGATCATTAAAGTGGAACGTCCCGGAGTGGGTGATTTTGCGCGGGGTTATGATGAGCGCGTCAACGGTTTAGCCTCTCATTTCGTCTGGGTCAATCGCTCCAAAGAAAGCTTAACCCTCGATGTTAAACACCCTGAAGCCCAAGCCCTGCTGAAACGTTTAATTTTAGAACAGGCGGATATTGTTATCCAAAACCTCGCCCCCGGCGCTGCAAGCCGCTTAGGCTTAGGCTATGAAGAATTATCAGCACTTAAGCCTGAAATTATTCTATGTGATATTTCTGGTTACGGGAATGACGGCCCTTACCGCGATAAAAAAGCCTATGACCTCTTGATTCAAAGCGAATCGGGTTTTCTATCTGTCACCGGAACCGAGGCTGAACCCTCGAAAGCAGGGCCGTCGATTGCTGATATTGCCGCCGGTATGTATGCCTATAGCTCCATTTTAGCCGCCTTATTGCAGCGCCAAAAAACCGGACGGGGGCAGCATTTAGATATATCCATGCTAGAAAGCTTGGTCGAGTGGATGAATTATCCTTTGTACTATGCGATGAATGGCGCGACACCACCACGTCGTACTGGCGCTTCTCATGCCACCATCTATCCTTATGGCCCTTTTCCAGTCGGCGATGGCAATACCGTTATGTTAGGGCTACAAAACGAACGTGAGTGGTTAGCATTCTGTGACAAAGTACTGCTCCAACCGGCCTTGGCTAAGGAAGAGCGCTTTTCCAGCAACTCGCGCCGCAGTGCGGCTCGTGATGAATTGCGCCAAATCATTGTCGATGCGTTTGCTCCGCTAACGGTGGAACAAGTCGTGGAACGCTTGGAACACGCCCAGATTGCTAATGCCCGTGTCAATGATATGCAGGCTGTTTGGGAGCATCCACAACTCAAAGCCCGTAAGCGTTGGCGCAGTGTCAATACCGCAAAAGGCATGATTCCCGCTTTGCTTCC
>JBJOOT010000228.1:0-4744 GCA_046051185.1 Pseudomonadota bacterium
CCCCCATAATCACCACTTGTTTAACGAGCTTAGCGATTTCAGGATCTAGCTCAAGCACATGGGCTAAATTTCCCAAAGGGCCAATAGCCACCAACGTGACTTCACCGGGGTATTGTCGGACTTGTTCAATAATAAAAGAGGCGGCAAATTGATCATGTTGGCGACGATGGGGGGGGGCTAGGAATTGATCACCCAAGCCATCCATACCATGCACGAAATCAGGAAACGGCATCGGGTCACTGTGCATCGGCCACGATTCCCCAATACAGACCGGCACATCAGCCCCAGACATTTCCACTAAGGTCAAAGCATTCATGCAAGCTTGCGCCACACTGACATTGCCAAAGGTTGTTGTTAACCCTAATAGCTCAATCTCAGGGTGAGCAATCGCTGCGAAAATGGCCATTGCATCATCAATACCGGGGTCAGTGTCTAGAATAATCTTATGCGCCATTCCTCAACCTTATTATCCAAAAGCGTCTACCTCTGCTGCAGTAGGAATGCTGGAAGATGCTCCCACTCGTTGCACACAAATAGCCGACGCCTTAGCCGCACGCTCTAAAGCCGCACGCAAGGACTGACCTTGCAGCCAAGCATGCAAAAAATAGCCTGTGAACGTATCACCTGCCCCTGTTGTATCCACCGCTTGTACTGGTACAGCAGGTACAAATTCGACCTGTCCTTGATAAACACTCGCCGCCCCCTTCGAACCTAAGGTAATGACCACTAAGGTCGTTGGCCAATGAATTTGCAATAAAGCCACTAAATTTTCTAATGCAGGCAAGGGTTCAACGGGCAAATCCAGCAACTGGCAAACTTCCACTTGATTAACAAACAAAACGGCCAGCTTGTGCAAAGGCAAAGCCTTGACCGCTGCATTCATTGGGGCAGGATTAAAAGCAATCTTTAAACCACGAGCAGCGGCTAACTCGATCATTGCTTGAGTACAACTGCATTCATTTTGCAGCAACAGCCAATCATCTGGTTTGGCAAACTGAAGGCTTTTTGCTAAATCAGCAACCGTGAAAGAATGATTGGCTCCTGCATAGAGAATAATCGAATTTTCACCTTGATCATCGACTTGAATAATGGCATGGCCACTCGGCTCAGTGATCGCCTCTAAATATTGAGCCAAGACACCCGCCTCTATTAAGGTATTAACTAAAGCTTGATCTGCGATATTATAACGCCCGATATGCAAGACCGGACTACCCGCACGCGCTAAAGCGAGCGATTGATTCGCGCCCTTCCCGCCTAAAACCTGTTGATAATTTTGGCTACTTAAAGTCTCACCGGGCAGCACCAAATGCGGTACGCGGTACACATGATCAATATTGATAGAGCCATAGTTGTAGATAGACATAACAACGGTCTAGGTAAATCGTGATGGCTGCATTATAACCCCAGACCCCCCGTAGAAAGATAGAGTTAATCCGGTGTTTCATGGGTATATTTATTGCGACGCAATAATTTACATGCGAATACCCTTGAACTTAAACTCAGCGGAAACCTTTGATGCCCCACCCACTACTTACTTATCACTATTGGATTTTTGATATGGATGGCACGCTTACGCTTGCTAAACATGACTTTAGCGCCATTCGCCATACCTTAGGCTTACCACCCGATCAGACTATTCTAGAAAGCTTAGCGGCATTGCCGCCTAAAACGGCAGCCCCACTTTATGAGCGCTTACAAGCGATTGAATTAGAGATTGCCAAGCGTTCAGAAGCGGCAGAAGGGGCGCATGAATTATTAGCTTATTTAAGCGCACAAGGCGTGCGGCTCGGCATTCTCACCCGCAATAGCGCTTTGAATATTGAGGTGAGTTTAGCTGCCGCCCGTTTAGCCCAGTATTTTGCGCCCTTAGATTTAATCAGCCGTGATTGTGCACCCCCAAAACCCCATCCGGCAGGGATTCAACGCTTATTGGCACAGTGGCAAGCGCAGCCACACCAAGCTGTCATGGTCGGTGACTTTTTATATGATTTACAAGCCGGACGAGCAGCGGGTACTACCACGCTCTATATTGACCCCAGCGCAGCCTTCCCAGCTCGGGAGCATGCGGATTGGTGTATTCGTAGTTTGAGGGAGCTACTCGTTTAAATCACTCACCCTGACTCCCCGCGCCCTGCTCTTGCAAAAACTGCGCAATCACTTGGCGCAGCGCTTGCTCACGAGTTTCTAAGCTCCAATCCTGTTCAGCTTGATCTTCCGGCCAATCCGCGAGCACTGCCTCCATAAAGCCATCAGGCGACCAATCATGAGTTTGCAGCTCAGCGATCTCTGCGCGTAAGAAGGCTTCCTCTGCAGGGTTCAAGCCCTCTGGGAACACCCATGCGAGCCAATTATCAGCGCTCTTCGCCCATGCTTGTAGCTTGATCAAATTACTCCGCCGCTGCTGGATATGAGGCAAGCCTTGCTCATCAAATAAACCCAATTCTTTTGGTAAAGGCTCCCCCACTCGCCCGCCACGCTTGATAACTAAATCAGGATTTTCCACCTGCTCGCTAAACCAATCCCAAGCCGCCCAATTATACGCAAAGCCCAACACGGCTAAATAAACGGGTTCGACTAGTTCATTATCTAGGCTTGTTTGGTCTAAAAATTTTACTAAATCAGTTAACAGGGTTTCATTCTTAGCATACCAAGGGAGCGACCGCGACCGCGACAGCGACAGCGACGACAGCGACGACAGCGACGACAGCGACGACAGCAACGACAGCGACGACAGCGACGACAGCAACCGCGACCGCGACCGCGACCGCAACCGCAACCGCAACCGCAACCGCAACAGCGACCGCGACCGCGACAGCAACAGCGACCGCGACAGCGACCGCGACCGCGACCGCGACCGCTGCTCAAACTGCTGGCTGATAGTGGCAAACTCTAAAAACTGTAGATATTGATAATAAGCTAACGACAAGCGGCTACGTTGAATACTGAGCACTTGTTCAGGATAAATCGTGGTAAAAA
This sequence comes from Pseudomonadota bacterium, assembly GCA_046051185.1. Lineage (GTDB taxonomy): Bacteria > Pseudomonadota > Gammaproteobacteria > Thiotrichales > Thiotrichaceae > Thiolinea. The sequence goes on from JBJOOT010000228.1 coordinate 2,977, forward strand.
TAGAAGGCAAACTGACTAAATCGTAAATATAAATATCATCAAATGCTTCACCCTGTAACAGCCAAACACTTAAAGGGGTTTGCTGCTGAAGCTGAAATTGGCTGGTTTGTTGAGTATTAAATAGCGCTTCACTATAGAGCAAACTGCGCGAACACTCCCATTGATTATCATCTTGATTTTTCTGCCAAAGCCAAGCCTCCTTTTTACAAGCGCTGGCGATGAGTGTATCTAAACGCTGATCTTTGAGTGGCTGCAAACTATCCTCAAGATCAATCCCCCAACGAGCCTCAGCCAGCAAATTCAGCACAGCATGATGGCGTGCCTCTTGAGCACCGAACTCAACCTCCCATGAATCATCATCAACTGGGTTTAACCAACGACCCTTAGCATTTTTCTGCCAGTCTTTTAATTCAACATTATCTTGAATATAAATAGGAGGATTTTGCTCTAATTGCTTTAAGAGATAATCCCACTGATTTTCAGGCTCAAGATCATTAAACAAAGCGACAACCTGTCTCAAACCGACTTCAGCTAGTTTTGGCCAAGCGCTTAATTTGCTAATTTCCTCTAAATTCGGATGCAGCATGGCGGCAATGATTAAAGCAGGCAGCCACTGTAAGCGCTCTTCATCTTTGACGGGTAATTCACGCCCTAATAGCCCTAAATAAAATAAGCGTGCCTGCTCGGCTTGGGCTAAATCTAATAAGCCTAATAGCTCAAAATGGCCTTGGTTTTGCGTGCGCTCGGCATGTACCGCGAGTAATAACAAGGCCACCTCATACCAACCCGGTTTAGTCAGCATGGGGAGGATTTTTTCTTTCCATTCTTTTGCAAGCTTTAAGCCCGTCATCCGCGCTTGTAAAAACTCAGCACACAAGTATTCCTGAAAGCTTAAATGCGCAAATTGAATTTGCCCCTCAGCAGGCTCAACCAATAAACCAACGGGATAAAGATAGTAATCGAGTAAACTTGCGGCTTGCTCGGGTTTAATTTCACTGAAGCGCGCTTGTTTGGAGCTACTGAGCAAGCTTTGCAAAGCGCTGAGCATCTCCTCTTTCTGCCAAATAATGCGGCGCTCATCCGCTTGCTTATTATTCCCTGTTTTTTCGCTGCCTTTTTGCATGCTCAGCCACGCTAAATAACCCAAAGCAATGCGGGGTTCATTACTATCCCATTGCGGCATGGGTGAGCCATCAGGGCGCTGCTTAAGGCGGCGATGACGCTGTTGACGTTCTAAATACAAATCGACAATCGCCCGATATAAAGCCGCCCGACCGTGGGGCATTTCATTGCGCGTACAATGCACCAAAGCCATTAAGGCTAAAAAAATGGGGCGACGGGCTAAAGACAGCAAATGCGCACGGTTCGGATCACTGAGGGCTTTACGAAAATCATCCGTGCCTGATTGAAAACGAATCACCCACTCTGGACGCAATTGATACCATTTACTAATAAACGTTTCGATTTGAGGGCGAGTGAGCGGCAGAATATAGCGCCATGCTTGCACAATAGCATCGTTATTAACCAAGCGGGTGAGTTGTTTGTTAATCCCCTCTAAGCCGCTAGGCCGCCCCGTCACAATAAAGCGCAGGGTATCGCAGGCTTGTAGCGCCAATGCAAACAGGCGCTCGCGTACTTCTAAGCTGCCAATTTCATCCACGCCATCCAAAATAATGAGGGGCGTTAAGCGATCTAATTCAAGACTAGCCTTTAAACGCGGCAAATCTAAAGTTTCGACCAAATCCTGTAAGCGATTTAATTCCGCTTG
>JBJOOT010000229.1:0-4660 GCA_046051185.1 Pseudomonadota bacterium
ACGATGCCCAACAAATTAATTTTAATTGATAATTTATTTATCTTATAGTCAATTATTGCAAATTATAAGCAGAGATAGATAGTGCATCGTGACAAAGCGATAAACGGCTAAAGCTTCGCTTTCACCAATTCAGCCTCTAAATCATCCAAATCAGGAGATTGAATGCTTTCCATATTATAGCGCTTCAGCAATTCCACTTGCTCAGCCTCAGCCGCTTGACGATTAATCACCACTTGATAACCATCGAGATCTTCTAAAGTAATAAACGGGGTTTTTACCTGTTTCAGTAACTTATAAAACTCACGGAAATCGTTGAAAGTTTGCCCATTAATACTTTGTATCCGCATGGCTAAATCATGATAGCCGACATTACTGCTTGAAGCTAAGACTTTGACAATACTGACATTTTCAGTTTTATCTTTAAATTCATTCTTGTCATAATCTTTGCGCTTTTGGCAAGCCTCGGAGAGTTCAGTGGGCGTAAAAACATAGCCACCATAAATAAAATACCGAGGTTTTTTATCATGCGTATATACGGAGCTAACAGCTCGATCTAAAGGCAGCTGTACAGCTAAGGCTTTATCATCCCGAATAATATCTAAATGCAAAGTATCATTCAGTTGATGCTGATCCACCCGATAATTAAAATCAATGTATTTACTTGGTTGAAATAAGACTGTGCCATTGTTCTCAATCGGCTCATTATCAATCTTAGTGATAATATCACCGGTTTTTAAGTATTGCTCAGCGGTCGTACCTGCACAAACCTTAGTAATCAAGACACCGGTTTGGTCTTTAGATAAATTATGTTTGCTGCGTAAAGCAGGATTGACTAATTGCTGAGTAACCACGGCAAACTCAGGGAAGCCATCATAACGACCGTCTTCTAAATCTTTTAAGAAATGCTTGATGATCGAAGGCGGAATCATATAGCCAATGTTTTCCTCACCATTAGCCGCTACTTGCATCGCCACTCCGACTACCTTATGCCCTGCTAAAGCGGGGCCACCACTATTGCCGGGATTAATCGCCGCATCAATTTGAATCGCTTGGGAAGCTAAGCCACTATGCGCATATTCTAAATATTCAATGCGAGAGACAATACCTTTAGTGACACTTAAAGTATCACCCCCAGTTGGGAAACCATAGACACTGATTTCTTGATGTACTCGAGGCAATTCACCAATCTCTAAAAACTTACCCTTTTTAAAAAAACTATCATCTTTAACTTTCAATAAGGCCAGATCAGCTTCATGAGAAATAGCAAGCACTTCGGCTTCATAACGATCCGGTTTACCATCGCGCTGTAATTCAATAAAAGTGCTACTTTCTACCACATGGGCATTCGTCAAAATGCGATTACCTTGAATCACAAAGCCTGTACCAATCATGGATTCACTATCTGAATTCCAAGGGGCAAGGGCTGAGTTTTTTTCGGCGGTGGTATAGATCTTCACGATTGACTGTGCCATTTCATCGGCTTCAGTATTACTCAGGTCAATCGGGGGGGCAGTAATCGGCATACCCGCTTCATCAACCTCTACTTCATTCTTGGCCGCATTACTTGCTATCGGATCAGCCTCGGTCACTTTTTTATCTTCAGCCGCTAGGCTCGGCATTGCTAAACCCAATAAAAGACTAACAAGAAAGGATAAGCCGATAGCCGGAACGCCACACTGAGGGAACACTTTCATTCAAATCGCACCAAAAATCGCAATGGCGACGATTATGCCCGAAAAATTCAGCTAGCTGTACGAAAATGACGAAAACTGCAAGATATTAACTAAGATTTAATAAAATCCCCGACCAGGGGTTTAAGCAGTAAGTTTGGCTAATAAAAGATTTTATATTGCATAAAATATAGCCAAGTCTAAAGCAAGGGAGCATGCAGCTCCCTGCTCATTCAAGATCGATTAAGACCGAATTACACCGCGCTCTTTTAACAGCGCTTCAATCTCTGGCATGATGCCCGGATCATCAATGGTTGAGGGCACCACATATGTCTCGCCATTGATCATCTGGCGCATGTTCTTGCGTAAGATTTTGCCAGAACGAGTTTTAGGTAGGCGTTTCACGATATAAGTATCTTTGTAGCAAGCAATCGCCCCAATGCTACTACGGATCATATTGACTAATTCCTTAGACAAACTAGCCTCATCAATATCAACCCCTGATTTCAGCACCACGAGGCCAATTGGAATTTGCCCCTTGAGATCATCATCCCGCCCAACTACTGCACACTCCGCGACCGCCGCATGCCCACCAATGATTTCTTCCATTTCACCAGTAGATAAACGATGGCCAGCGACATTAATCACATCATCGACCCGCCCCATGACGAAAACATAGCCATCTTGGTCAATATAGCCACCATCACCGGAAGCATAATAACCTTCAAAGGTAGACAAATAACTTTCTTTAAATTTATCCACATTGCCCCAAACGGTAGCTAAACAAGCCGGTGGCAATGGCAATTTGATCGCAATATAGCCTTGCTCGCCCTTTTTAAGCGGCTGACCAGACTCATCCAGAATCTGCACATTAAAGCCGGGGGTAGGCATGGTTGACGAGCCTAATTTAATCGGCATCGGCTCAATACCTTGTAAATTAGCGGTAATACCCCAACCCGTTTCAGTTTGCCACCAGTGATCAATCACCGGCTTCCCACTTTTTTCCATCAACCATTCTTGGCTGGGTGGATCTAAGCGCTCGCCTGCTGAGAAAATGGTTTTTAATTGGCTCAAATCATATTTTTTGAAGAACTCACCAGCGGAATCTTCTTTCTTGATGGCACGGAAAGCGGTTGGTGCAGTGAATAGCGCCTTTACGCCGTATTCCTCACATACTCGCCAGAAAGCACCCGCATCCGGTGTCATAATCGGCTTACCTTCATAGACAACGGTGGTACAGCCACGAATCAAAGGCGCATACACAATATAAGAGTGGCCCACCACCCAACCCACATCGGAAGCTGCCCAGAAAACATCACCGACACCGACATTATAGATAGCTTGCATACTGTAGTTCAGTGCCACGGCATGACCGCCGTTTTCACGAACAACGCCCTTAGGCTTGCCGGTCGTTCCTGAGGTATACAAAATATACAGTGGGTCGGTCCCTTTTACCGGTACACAAGCAGCCGGTTCAGCATTTGCCACCATTTGCGCCCAATCATGATCACGCCCTGCAATCAGTGGTGCGGTCACTTGAGGACGTTGGAAAATAACGCAAGCTTGCGGTTTGTGAGAAGACAGCTCAATCGCTTTATCTAATAAAGGTTTGTATTCAATGACCCGACTGATTTCAATCCCACAAGAAGAAGACAAAATCACTTTTGGCTGAGCATCTTCTAAACGTACCGCCAATTCAGGAGGGGCAAACCCACCAAAAACCACAGAATGAATCGCACCTAAACGTGCCACCGCTAACATCCCAACGACAGCCTCAACCATCATCGGCATATAGATAATAACGCGGTCGCCTTTACCAACCCCTAAGCCCTTGAGCATACCCGCAGTACGGGCAACTTGATCTAAGAGCTCAGCATAAGTCACTTGAGTTTTAGTATTACTGACGGGTGAATCATAGATAATCGCAACTTGATCCCCACGCCCTTGCTCCACATGATAATCCAGCGCCATATAGGCGGTATTCATTTCACCATCTTTAAACCAGCGATAAATACCATGCTCATCTTGAGATAAAATAGTTTCAGGAAATTTATACCATTTCAGGGCTTCGGCTTTTTCCCTCCAGAAACCTTCTGGGTCGTTCATAGAACGTTCGTATTCTGCTTTATAACTCATCATTAGCTCCTCCTATCCTTAAAATTTAACGCTTAAAACGCATCACCCGGAACGCGCACCCAACCCTCCATGAGGATTCGTGCACTACGACTCATGATCGCTTTGGTGACTTTCCATTCACCGTTTTCTAATTTAGCTTCCGCACCCACCCGTAAACTACCTGATGGATGCCCAAAAGTGACTGCCACCCGCTCTCCGCCACCGGCGGCTAAATTAACCAAAGTCCCCGGAATCGCCGCCGCTGTACCAATCGCTACCGCTGCTGTCCCCATCATGGCATGGTGTAATTTACCCATCGACAGTGCACGCACTAATAAATCTATGTCAGACGCATTAATTTGTTTGCCACTAGAAGACTTATAATCTTTAGGTTTGGATACAAAGGCGATTTTGGGCGTATGTTGGCGGGTAGCGGCTTCTTCTGGGGTTTTGATCAAACCCATGCGTAGCGCTCCTGCAACACGGATTTTTTCCAAACGCGCTAAGGCTTGAGCATCTGTATTAATCGCTTCCCGTAACTCCGTTCCGGTATAGCCAATATCTTCTGCATTCACAAATACCGTGGGAATACCCGCTGTGATCATCGTCGCAGGGAAACTACCGACATCGGGTACTTCTAATTGATCAATGAGATTACCCGTAGAGAATAGACTGCCGCCCTCCTCGCCTTCATCGGAGGGATCAAGAAACTCCAAAACAATCTCAGCCGCTGGAAAGGTCACGCCATCGAGTTCAAAATCACCCGTTTCTTGTACCTGCCCATTGGTAATGGGGACATGGGCAATAATAGTTTTGCTGATATTGGTTTGCCAAATCCGTACCGTGCAAACACCATTTTGGGGAATCCGTGAGGC
>JBJOOT010000230.1:0-4658 GCA_046051185.1 Pseudomonadota bacterium
CGTATTCCTGAAGTCTTGCGCCCATATATGGGGGGCGCTGCTTATTTAGTTTGATGCGCCGGCTACTCTTAGTTTTGAGTTTGCTCTACGGTTTGGCTGCTTGTAAAGAGCAGTCAGATCCTCAACTACAAGCGCAGCCATTAAATTTTGATCGTACTCTATTATTAAATCAGCAGCCGATTAGAGTGGTGGTATTTGATACCCCTGCTGAGCGTGAGCAAGGTTTAATGGGGATTAAAGCGTTACCTAAAGGGCAGGGCGCTTTATTTGTATTTGAGCAAGAAGGCGAAGTAGGGTTTTGGATGAAGCATACTTTTCTGCCTCTTAGCCTATTATTTTTTAATAAGCAGGGGCAGTTAGTTAAAGTGATCCCTTCCTTGCAGCCTTGCCAAACAGCGCACTGTGAGATTGTAAGCGTCAAAAATACGCAGTTTGTATTAGAGTTAGAGGATAACGCTTTGACTAGGCAATGGCTGAGTTCGAGTCAAAACTTCAGCTTTACCCTCCAAAACTGAGGGCTTCACCCTAAGCTGGTGTTTGGCTAGTATTTAAATGCTAAAACTTTATGGGTTTTTGCTACCGTTTAAGCCTAATTATACGATAAACTCTCCGCTCAACAAACATACCAGCAGGAGAGCGCTTCTTAAAGAAGCCGCCGAAGGCGCATAGCCCGTAAACGCTCAGGCAAAAGGACTGTTGGTGATGGTTGACTCTGGAGAGTGGTGCGGCTGCATCCACCGAAGGGTAGTAACTTATTGTTTATCAATAAGGAATCTCTCAGGTAGCAAGGACAGAGGGGCGGTAGATTCAGAAGTCTGCCGCCCTTTTTTATTGTTAACGGGAGAATTCAGTGCAACAGACCCCTTTCTATCAACAGCATCTTGATGCTGGCGCAAAAATGGTTGATTTCGCTGGCTGGGAAATGCCAATTCACTATGGCTCACAGCTACAAGAGCATAAGCAAGTCCGCACAGATGCTGGTATGTTCGATGTCTCACACATGACGGTATTAGATTTACAAGGTCGTGACGCGAAACCTTATCTTTTAAAGCTGCTCGCTAATAATGTCGATAAACTCAAAGAATCAGGTAAGGCCTTGTATAGCTGTATGTTGAATACCGATGCAGGGGTGATTGATGATTTAATTGTTTATTATTTATCCGATACGGCTTATCGGCTGGTCGTGAATGCAGGTACTCGTGCGAAGGATCTTGCATGGATGCAGGCACAACTACAAGGCTTCGATGCAAACCTCACCCTGCGCTCTGATTTAGCCATGCTGGCGGTACAAGGGCCTAATGCCCGTACTAAAGTATTCTCGCTGATGCCTGCCGATGAACTGGCGATAGCTGAACCATTAAAACCCTTTTCCGGTGCACAAATTGGGAGTTGGTTTATTGCTCGCACAGGTTATACCGGTGAAGATGGTTTTGAGCTGATGTTTCCTGCCGAGCAAGCTGCTAAGGTTTGGGCAGCTTTTATTCAAGCCGGCATCGCTCCAGCAGGTTTAGGGGCGCGGGATACCTTGCGACTGGAAGCAGGGATGAATTTATACGGTACCGATATGGATGAAACCACCTCACCCTTGACCTCTGGTTTGGCTTGGACGATTGCTTGGCAACCGGCTGAGCGTGATTTTATCGGTCGTCAAGCTTTGGAAGCGGAAAAAGCAGCCGGTGTGCAGCAAAAATGGGTAGGCTTGGTACTAGAGGGGAAGGGGGTATTACGTAATCATATGAAACTCATTTGTGAGGGTGGGGAAGGCGAGATTACCAGTGGTAGCTTCTCACCTAGCTTGGGGCTTTCGATTGCTTTAGCCCGTGTGCCTGTGACTTGTGGTGAGCATTGCTCGGTCGAGATGCGTGGTAAATTACAGCCCGCTAAAGTGGTTAAGCCCGTCTTTGTCCGTCATGGTCAGTCCATTGTGAATAGTTAAGTAACGAGTAAAGTTAATTAGGAGATTTCAGATGAGTAATGTTCCTGCTAATTTAAAATATGCCGATTCACATGAGTGGATACTGGATCATGGTGATGGCACAGTGACTATTGGTATTACTGATCATGCTCAAGCCTTATTAGGCGATTTGGTGTTTGTGGAGTTACCAGAGATTGGCTCGATTCTCTCTGTCGGTGATGAATGCGGTGTGGTCGAATCTGTGAAGGCAGCCTCAGATATTTATGCTCCTGTGGGCGGTGAAGTCTTTGAGGTTAATCACGAGTTAGAGGATAGCCCGGAGTTAGTCAATACTGATCCTTATGAGGCGGGTTGGATTTTCAAATTAAAAGTAGAAAACTCAAGCGAGCTAGCCGCATTACTGAGCGCTGACGCTTATAGCGAATTGGTTGCTTCCGAAGCTTAATCACCCACTGAGTAAGACAGATGATGACAGATTTAACCGTTGCTCTTAGTGAGTTAGAGCAGCGTGATGATTTTATTGCTCGCCATATAGGCCCGACTGAAACAGATACGCAAGCCATGCTGGCTGCAGTACAGGCGGATTCATTAGAGGCTTTGATTAAAAGCACAGTACCGAATGCTATTCTCAGCCCTGTACCCCTAGCGCTAGAGAACAGTTGTACCGAAGCGGAAGCACTCGCTTATCTCAAGCAGTTAGCTGCGCAGAATAAGCTTAATAAATCCTATATCGGTATGGGCTATTATGACACGCTCGTACCCTCGGTGATTTTGCGGAATGTGATGGAAAATCCTGGTTGGTATACGGCTTATACCCCTTATCAGCCGGAAATTTCACAAGGGCGCTTGGAAGGGCTACTGAATTATCAGCAGATGGTGATGGATTTAACGGGCATGGATATTGCCAATGCCTCACTGTTAGATGAAGCCACCGCAGCGGCAGAGGCAATGGCTTTATGCAAGCGCTCGAATAAACTGAAATCCGATAAGTTCTTTGTCAGCGATGAGGTGTTGCCGCAAACCATCGACGTGCTGAAAACCCGTGCAGAGTATTTTGGCTTTGAGCTGGTGATTGGCAAACTGCAGGATTTGGCACAGCAGGACGTTTTTGGGGTCATGCTGCAATATCCGTCGGTGAATGGCGAAATCATTGATCTTGAAGCAACCATTAAACAAGCCCATGCTCAGAAAGCTTTAGTCTGTGTTGCGACGGATTTAATGGCTTTGGTAATGCTGAAATCCCCTGGTGAATTGGGCGCTGATGTGGTGGTCGGCAATTCACAACGCTTTGGGGTACCGATGGGTTTCGGTGGGCCACATGCTGCCTTTTTTGCCACCAAAGATGCTTATAAGCGCACCATGCCCGGACGGGTGATTGGGGTGTCGATTGACAGCCACGGTAAGTCCGCCCTGCGGATGGCAATGCAAACCCGTGAGCAACATATTCGCCGTGAAAAAGCGACTTCGAATATTTGTACCGCACAAGCGCTATTGGCGAATATGGCGGGCTTTTATGCGGTCTATCATGGCCCTGAAGGCTTAAAGAAAATTGCCGGACGTATTCAGCGCTTAACTTCGATTTTAGCGAAAGGTTTACAGCAAAAAGGCATCAAGCGTTTACACGATACTTGGTTTGATACGTTGGTGGTGGAATGCTCTGGTGCTTATGAGCGGGCTTTAGCAGTTGGAGTTAATCTGCGCAAGGTATCAGAGACACAAGTGGGGATTAGCTTAGATGAGTGCAAAACCCGTGCTGATCTTGCTGAGTTATTTGATCTCTTACTTGGTACAGGGCATGGCCTCGATGTGGATGTTTTGGATGCGGTAGTTCTTGCAGAAAACTTCACTGGTCTACCGGTCAGCCATCAACGCACGAGTTCTTTTTTAACGCATCCGGTATTCAATACCCATCATTCTGAATCAGAAATCTTGCGTTATCTGAAGTGTTTGGAAAATAAAGATTTTTCTTTAACGCATGGCATGATTCCACTGGGGTCATGCACCATGAAATTGAATGCGACTACCGAAATGATGCCTGTGACTTGGCCGGAGTTTGCGCATATCCATCCCTTTGCGCCGAATGAGCAAACCCTAGGCTATCGTACTTTGATTAAAGAATTGGAGGCTTGGCTTGTCGAAATTACTGGCTATGACGCAATTTCCATGCAGCCCAATTCTGGAGCACAAGGGGAATATGCCGGTTTAGTCGCGATTCGGCGTTATCAGGCGAGCAGGGGGCAAGGGCATCGTAATGTGTGCTTAATTCCAAGCTCCGCACATGGCACGAATCCTGCGTCTGCGGCAATGGTCAATCTGAAAGTCGTGGTCGTGGAATGTGATGTGAATGGCAATGTGGATGTGGCGGATTTACGTGCTAAAGCCGAGCAGCATGCTGCGAATTTGTCCTGTTTAATGGTCACTTATCCCTCTACACATGGGGTATTCGAGCAAGAAATTGTCGAGATTTGTGAGATTGTGCATCAATACGGCGGGCAGGTTTACATGGACGGCGCGAATATGAATGCACAGGTCGGTTTATCGAAACCGGGTAAGTTTGGTTCGGATGTATCGCATCTGAATTTGCATAAAACCTTTGCGATTCCACATGGCGGCGGTGGTCCGGGGATGGGGCCGATTGGTGTGAAAGCACATCTTGCACCCTTTTTATCTAGCAATGTGGTTAATCCGCCCTTCGATGCACCCGTGGGGAATAGTGCGATTTCCGCAGCTCCCTATGGTAGTG
>JBJOOT010000231.1:0-4658 GCA_046051185.1 Pseudomonadota bacterium
TCTCTAATGCATTTTTTGAGGTATGATTGCGGGATATGATATACAATTCTGGCACTTTTGGAGGATACCCGGCGGCCATCCTCTCAGACAAACGAATTTGTAGCTTTACTTCGATGTTTTTGGGAGCACTTTCTAGATGAAGAAGACACTCATCCTAGCACTAACCAGCCTTGCTTTTAGCACCTCAGCTGCCGTTTGGGCGGCAGACGCGGCCTTAAAAGGCGATCCAGCTGCGGGTAAGACTAAATCAGCCACTTGTGCTGCTTGCCACGGCGCTGATGGTAACAGCATTAACCCTGAATGGCCAAAATTAGCAGGTCAATCTGAAGGTTATTTGTTTAAGCAGCTGCAAAACTTTAAAGCTGGTAAGGATGCTGAAGGCGGCCGCTATAATGCCTCAATGGCGCCGATGGTCGACCCATTAACTGAACAGGATATGGCCGATTTAGCAGCTTATTTCGCTAGCCAAACGACCACTCCAGGTCAAGCCGATCAAAATCAAGTCACTTTAGGCGAGCAAGTTTATAAAGGTGGTAATAATTCTACCGGTATTCCTGCTTGTGCAGCTTGCCACGGTCCAAATGGAACGGGTAATCCAGCGGCTAACTTCCCCTCCTTAGCAGGTCAGCAAGTGACCTACACGAAAAACCAGTTGAATAACTTCCGTACTGGTGCTCGTGCAAATGACAACGGTAAAATGATGCGCAATATTGCTGTCAAAATGACCGACGCGGAAATGAATGCAGTAGCTGAATACATCTCTGGTTTGCAGAAGTAATTTGCTATTTGCTAATCTTCTGATATATAGACGAAGGGTGGCTTGTCCACCCTTTACTATTTTCCCAATCCTAACCTCTAACTAAGCAGCATTTATGAAAAGCTCTCGATCCACCAGTACGCGGCTGGTTGATTTTTTAGGTTCTATGAATCTTGCCATTACCTTGTTAGTGATTGTTGCCATCGCTTCAGTCATCGGTACAGTGCTTAAACAAAATCAGCCCTACCCTGACTATGAAATTAAATTTGGTAAATTCTGGTTTGAGTTTTTCCGCTCCCTCGGCATGTATGATGTCTATTCAGCTGTTTGGTTTTTGCTGATTTTAGGCTTCCTATTGATTTCTACCACGACCTGCGTGGTGCGCAATACGCCCGGTATGTTGCGCGAATTACGTCATTTTCGTGAAAAAGCGCAAGAAAAATCCTTACGAGCCATGCATCACAGCATAAGCTTTGTGAGTGATCAAACATTAGAAACGATTCAGGCTAATTCGCAAACTGCTTTAAAAAATCAAGGCTTCCGTTTTCGTACCCACCAAGAAGCTAGCACGCAGGTGATCGGTGCTATGAAAGGAGGTGCGAATAAATGGGGTTATTGGCTGACACATATTGGCATGATAGTGATTTTTATCGGTGGCCTCCTCGATAGCAAGCTGCCTATTATGTTGGGTGAGTGGCGCGGTACTATCAAACCCGAGACACGCAATATTCCAGCCTCAGAAGTTCCTGCAATCAGCCAATTAGCTGCGAATACTTACTCTTATCGTGGCTCGGTGGATATTCCTGAAGGGCGTACTGCCAATATTATCTTTTTACCCGTTCGTGACGGTTATTTAGTACAGCGCTTGCCTTATGAAATTGAGGTAAAAGCTTTTAGAGTGGAACACTACTCCACAGGCCAACCTAAATCCTTCGAAAGTGACCTTGTGATTCATGATCCTGATCTTAAAGAACCCTTAGCGCATACCATTTCGGTGAATCACCCTTTAATTTATAAAGGCACTGCAATCTATCAGGCCAATTTTGGAGATGGGGGTTCTGAAGTTCAACTACAACTTAATCCGCTCACCAAACAATATGCGCCACAGACTTTAACAGGCAATATTTCCCAAGATTACAATCTCAGCAGTTCGACTGAACAATATCGCTTAGAACTCGATAATTTCCGTTTATTTAATATCAATCCAGTTAAAAACGAGCAAGGTGAGGAAGAGCAACGCAATATCGGTCCTAGTGTTATTTTCCGTTTACGCAATGCGGCCGGTGAAGCGATCGAATATACCAACTATATGAGTCCTGTCATGATCGAAGGACGTTTATATTTAATCAGTGGCGTCAAGAAAAGCCCTGCAGATCCTGAACGTTTCTTGCATATTCCTGCTGATAAAAAAGGCTCACCTGAATTATTCCTAGCCTTTTTAAATGCTTTACAAGATGAAACTTTAGTACGCAATACCGCGCTGGCCACGACTAAAAATTCAATGGGTGCACTGGAAAACTCCGCATTGGATGTGAATGTTGAAGCGCAAATAGTTGAGTCAATGGTACGCCTGACACAATTATTCGCCACCAAAGGCTTTGATGGTATTATGCGCGACATCGACACACGCTTTCCTGAAGCTCAGCGGCAGTCAGTCAGCGAAGCTTTCACAAAAGTATTACAAGCCTCGCTTCGAGGTGTTTATCTTGAACTACTCAAACAGCGCGGGATCAATGAAGCAACTGATACAGATTGGCTATTTTTTGATGATAGCCTGAATGCGATGTCCAATTTACCGTTTTATGGCTCACCTTGGTTTATTCAACTGAAAAATTTCAAGCAGATCGAAGCATCCGGTTTACAAATTACTCGCTCTCCGGGGCAAAACGTGGTCTATCTCGGATGTATTATGCTAAGCCTTGGGGTTTTTTTATTATTCTATGTGGCACAGCGTAGAATTTGGGTTTTAATTAAACCTTTAGAGTCCGGTAAAAACGAAGTCATTGTAGCGGGGAGTACTAATCGCAATCCGCATGATTTTGATAAGTATTTTCAAGGCTTAAGTTCCGCCTTTCAGACCATGCTTACAGCAAAAGGGGATTGATCATGTCTGTTCCACAAGAAGCGATGCACGCACTCATGGACAAGCCTAGTTTCTGGCAACGTCTTAAACTAACCGATTGGCTTTGGGCTTTACTGGTTGTCGCCGGAGCTGCTTTTGTTTATCAGCTTTACTCAAGCTACATGGATGTTTATGAGCAGAGCTTCCTAATCATGAGTGTACCAGCCTTAATTGCTCTAGGTTGGAATTGGCGAGCGGTGCAGCCTTTAAGCTTATTGATCACGGCTTTTAGTTTGTTAGGCATCTGGTTGTATAGTGGCAATATTGCCAGTGCTGAGACAGTCTTTGGCTTGAAATATTTATTCTCTAGCCAATCGGCCATTATGTGGATGAGTGCACTATTCGTCTTAGCGACCGTGTTTTATTTTGCTGGTTTAATCGCAAATAATGAATTTATAGCCAAAACAGCCAGCATTTTAACTTGGTCAGCGGTGGTGATGGGCTTTACAGGCCTGATGGTACGTTGGTATGAATCTTATTTAGTTGACCCTGAATTTGGACATATTCCAGTCAGTAATTTGTATGAAGTCTTTATCCTCTTCTGTTTAATTACCGGTACTTTGTATTTGTACTATGAAGCGCGTTATCGCAGTCGTGCTCTGGGTGGCTTTGCTTTATTAGTGATTAGTGCAGCGGTTGCTTTCTTGCTTTGGTATAGTTTTGAGCGGGATGCGCATGAAATTCGTCCCTTAGTGCCTGCCTTAAAAAGTTACTGGATGAAAATTCATGTACCAGCCAATTTTGTCGGTTATGGCGCATTTGCCTTAGCGGCTATGACAAGCTCCGCCTATTTGATTAAATATTACTATACTCGTCCTTCGGCGTTAGTAGCTATTTTAGTACCGAGCTTCATTTTTGTTGGCCTATTCACTTGGATTTTTGCACGTACTGCTTTCGGAAAAACTGTCTTTGAAGGTAATTTGTGGGCATTGGCCTTCAACTCTCTCGGTATTGCCTTTGCAGTTACCTTATTGTTAGCGGCTTTGGGCTTTTTATTAATGCTCCCTAGCGCCCAAAAAGCCTTGCCCTCTTTAGAAGTTCTAGACGATATTACCTATAAGGCGATTGCTTTAGGCTTTGCTTTCTTCACCATTGCGACTATTTTAGGCGCTATGTGGGCTGCTGAAGCATGGGGTGGCTATTGGTCATGGGATCCAAAAGAAACTTGGGCACTGATTGTTTGGTTAAACTATGCTGCTTGGCTGCACTTCCGCTTTTCTAAAGGCTGGCAAGGTATGCAGATGGCATGGTGGGCGGTGATAGGCTTATTCATTACCTTATTTGCCTTCTTAGGCGTGAATATGTTCCTCTCTGGTCTACACTCTTATGGTGAACTTTAAGCCTATTACTAAGTCTGAGTTAAAGATTTGCGCTGCAATACTCAATAATGACGGAGAATAATTGAATGAGAATGATGAAGTTTTTCCTACCGATGATCACAGCCCTGCTATTTACTTTGGCAGGTTGTATGTCGGAGGTGACTCAAGCTGAATACACAGAAGGCAAACAATATTCTGTGATTGATCCCCCCATTGCACTCAAAGCCCCTACCGGCCAAAATGAAGTCAGTGAAATTTTCTGGTACGGTTGCCCCCATTGTTTCAGTTTAGAACCCACAATTAAGGAATATCTGAAAACTAAACCGGCTAATGTTTTCTTTAATCGTGTGCCCGGTACTTTAGGTGAAACTTGGGATTATCACGCTAAGCTGTATTACATTGGCTATATCCTAGATCGGGATGGTGCTAAAGACTTACATAGCAAAATCTTCAATGCTGT
>JBJOOT010000232.1:0-4643 GCA_046051185.1 Pseudomonadota bacterium
TAATGATATGCTGGTGATTGATATTGATGATGATGGTATGGGCTTCCCCAGTGAAAATCCTTCCAAACTACTCAAACGTGGCATTCGTGAAGACAGCAAAACCGAAGGCCAAGGTATTGGTTTAGCCGTCAGTACTGAAATTGTCTCTGCAGTGGGTGGCAAAATTGAATTATTGGTTTCACCTTATGTAGGCGCTCGGGTACGTTTGCATTTACCAACCTAAGTCTCGCTTAGCTACTCAATTTCAATCAAGATCACAAGCTTAAGCTACTCAAGCATTCAGCTGAGTAGCTTAAGTTTTTCAATTAAAGCCAAACTCTACCTACACCCTGCTCTTTAGTTTAATCATTGGTGAGTTTATTAGTTGCTTCAACGGCTGTTTGCAAAACACCCGCCGTACCTACACTTAAACCTTGAATCGCAGGTCGATCTAAATCAATTAGATACGCCTGTGGGATCGTCGCTTGAGCAGGCTGTACAACTCGAACTAAATAAAATACGGTACGATTCGTTTTGGCTTTCAAGGCTAAATTCGCTAAATAACGATCGGGCCAAATGGTTTCTTGTACAGCAGCAGAATAGGACATGGTTTCCGCAACAGATACCGCCATATCATCTAACTTTAAAGCTTGTAATTGCTCATTCGTTTGTAGATTACCCGGCTCTAATTCAAACCCTGTAGGCAAGAGATCAACCACTAGAGCATGTGGAATCGATTCATGGGTTTCGATATTCAAGCGGGTTAATACTAAATCTCCCAATTTCAAATCAGCGGCTGTCAAAGCCTGTCCTGCTAGATTATACCATTTGCGTTCAATGCGAATGGGCTTATCCGTTGCTGTAGGCGGCTGTTTAGGATAAGCATGAGTCAGTAGGCTGAAATACAGAGGCTGATCATTTTTAGTCAAGATTTTAGTCTCAGCCTTAAACCCATTCAGACAGCGATTAAAACTCCCCGCCTTTTCCAAATCGAGCACTTGCCCATCGAGTACTAATTGTGCCTGCCAAGACTCTTTAGTTTGCTTTTCCAATAACTGCCCTAGCAAGAATACAAAAGCCTGCTCTTGCGTACTTAAAGTGGGCGTTTCCTGAAGCTTATTTAAAATAGATTCCAGTTGGATATTTAAACTAGGCACGGCTTGCTTAGCTAAGAGCAGATGATACAGTGACATCATTCGATCACGCAGCCCACTACCATAATCCCCCAAATAAGTATCCGCTTTACGTGGAAGACTCAAACCTCGCTGAATCAATTCATCGCCACGAGTACGGTCTCCTTGGAGCGTTAATGCCAAGCCTAAATTTACCAAACTTAAACCTAACTCCATTTGGGGAGCTGTTTTATCTGCAAAAATCTTTAAATCATTGAGGTTTATTTTATGTTCCCGTGCTAACAAATAAGCAGCATAGGCGCGCACTGCTAAATCCATTTGCACAGCATTAGCCGCTAACGGATAGCGCTCTTCTAATTGGGGTGTTTCTTGATTCCATTGCTGTTGTAAATGCGTTAAAGCCGCCTCGAGCATAGCTGTCGGGACCGCAAAACCTTGCGCTTTTACATCCAATAAGAAACTTGTCACATAAACATTAAGCCAATATTCTTCTGACCCTGAGTTTGCCCACAGACTAAAACCACCATTGGTTAATTGCATACTGCGTAAACGCATTAAAGCCTCTTGAATATGCTGAGTACGCTGAGCTAATGACAGAGCGGGTAAATCCCATTGTTGTAAGGCTGCTTCATCTAAAAATAAATAGGGATAAGTGCTACTGACGGTTTGCTCTAAAGAATGATAGGGATAATTCAATAAGCCTCGCAGCACACCAGCCACTGGTAGACTTGGACTATTGGAGATACTTAAACAGGTTTCGGCCGTATTAGGTAAATAATCCGCATTTAAGGACGAATTCAACTCAAAGCTTTGCCCAATGCCCACTAATTCATGTTGTTGATAAGCGACCGTTGCTGTATACGCAGGACGCACTGGAATCGCTAAATCCCGTTTAAAATTAAAATCTTTCCCCACTAATTCGACTTGGATTTGCCCTAGCCCCAAAGCACTAGAACTTGTTAGTGGTAATTGAATAGACTCCAGTTGGCCTTTGCTTAAACTTAACTCCCGCTCTAGACTTGCCCCGTCGACTGAACCCTGACTACTTATTTTAAGCTCCACTACTTGATCATGATCGCTTGTATTTTTGAGTGCTAATTTTAAATAGCCCTGATCACCTGCCGCTAAAAATGCAGGTGCTTCCGCTTTAAGCTTTACTGGTGCTGTGACTTGAACCTCTTTACTAACACTGCCTAATTGCTCAACTCCCATCGCTATGGCACTCAACTGCAATCGCCCCGTAAAAGCGGGTAAATTTAGAATCAGCTCAGCCTTACCTTCAGCATCAAATTTCACTGGTTCACTGACCAAAGCGATTAATTGCTGGTCTAGGCTCGGTAATAAAGCTTTAGCTGGGCTAACAGTCGTCGATTGCGCAACCGGAACAAATGCGGTTAACTCAGTAGGCGTAATTATTTGATTATAACTATCGTATAACTCCGTATCATACGCATGCGGGCTAAAATAAAAACTAAACGGATCAGGATTAGTCATTGGTGCATAGCTGAGTAGGCGGGTATCCACTGCGGATAAACTCACTAAAGCATTCTGAGATTTTAGATTAGCCGCCTTCACGATAACTTTTAAAGTTTGCTCAGCCATGATCACATCGGGGGCTTCTAAACTGAGTTCCAAGCGGCGCTCACTACGATCCAGCACTAAAGGTAAAATACCTAAGCGGCGCTGTGGTTTAATCGCTTGATTAGCTTCAGTCGTTTGCAAGGTCTGTACTGAAACATACAAATCATGCCGCTGCCAACTCTTATCAATTGGTAGCTCGATCACAGAGCGGCCTTCATTTAAACTTAATGACTGACTCCACAATAATTGTCCCCCTTCAATTGTCACTAAAGCTTCCGCTTGAGTCGGTAAATTGACAGTTAACTGTGCAGTCTCACCAGCTTTATACACAGCCTTATCTAATTGCAGCTCCAATCTATTGGGCTGCGTAGGCGATGGACTTGCCGTTTGCCAACCTGCGGTAAACACATAGGCGGTTTTGCGCTTAGTATCGGCATCCTCTAATTCAAGTCGATATTGCCCAGAGCTCACTAAAACCGCTAATTGCCCCTGCTGCCCTGCTGGAATCTCCACGCTCTGCTGCATCACTGGATATTGATTACGGATACCTCGCTGTTGCCAGCCTTTGTCCTGCTCATATTCCCAATAATAATCATAAGACTCACTGAATAAAGTCGCAGTTAAATGCTGAGCCGCTAATAAATTCGCTGCCGGATCAACGCGAACAATTTCAAAACGCGCCTCTGAATTAGCTGGCACCATCGCATGCGTAAATAAAGGCTTAATACCCACTAAATGCTGACTAGGCCAATAGCTCTGTTGCAACTCGCTCGTTACGGGTCGACCCCCTAATTCTAAAATACTGGCACTAATTGTTGTTTTAAGTGGTGATTGAATCGTAGCTGCGATGGGGGGAAACTCTAAAAAACCATTACCTTGCTCATTGAGATTCATCTCTGACAAATTAAACCGCTCTAAACGCTTGGCATCTTCGGGCACACCAAACACATAATCTTTAAAGGCTGCCCCTAAAGGCTGCGGATCAATTTGCAAATAACGAGTCGCAACGACTGCTTGTTGCGCAGTCGAGCCACCCTGACTATAGCTTCCTTGGATAGAAACGACTTGCTTATCATCTTGAGTTAATAAAGGCTTTGCGCCATTTAATACCAAACTCATCCGCTCAGGTTCATAGTTTTGTACTTTAAATTCGAAAACCTCAACCGGCTTGACCTCATCTTTTAAACGTAATTCAGCCCGCCAAGTGCCTGCTGGAGCATCTTCCGCTAAACTAAACCGCTGCAAGTAATAACCTAGGCTTGGTGTGCTAGCGCTTAAGGTTTCTTCCCAAATAACTTTCCCATCAGGACGCACAATACTTAATTTCAAGGGAGTCGTTGCAACCAAACCATCTTGGTCACGCAATAGAATATTTAGATTCAGCGTATCACCAGGGCGATAGAGCGCATGAGAAGCATAGATATAAGGATCAATCTCTTCCTCTGGCAAGCCGTGAATAGGAAAACTTGATAAATCTAACGGCGGTAAGCGTAAATCAAGAAAAGCAAATTGATTATCCGTACTAGCGGCCGTAATAAAGAACGCTTTTTCAGGATATTTAGCAAAACTAGCGCGTCCATGTTCATCCGTGACCGCCTCTAAAACGGTTTGATTATCCGTAACCGCCACTTTAACCCCACGTAAAGGCTTAGCTGAATCCAAAGCCTGTACAAATACCTCTAGTTTTTTCGGATAAACTCGCGCCTGTAAACCAAGATTCGTTACTACGAAATAGATAATTCGATAAGCTTTGTCGGTAAAGCGCCCAGGCTCACGAATGATGGCAAAATAAAGTCCCGGTTGCTTCAAAGCCTCAATCTGATTGATCGGTAATACAAAGGTTTCACGGGCATTCGGTTTAGCATTGGTAGGATAACGAGTGGTATAGACACTGCTCGTCATCTGGTGAATTTCCTCTAGCTCCCAAGATTGCAAGCTATCGTCTAAACG
>JBJOOT010000233.1:0-4623 GCA_046051185.1 Pseudomonadota bacterium
GAAAACGGCTGAGTTTTTAAAGTCTCAAGGCAAAGTTGAGGAAGTCAAAGCCGATTATTTGCCCTATGTCACTAATCAATTTGCTAAGCAAGCGCTTGAGGCTAAGTAATGAGTACCGCCTTGCGTGTGGAGCAAGTGAGTGTGGTCTATCCTGAGCAAGCTTTTGCGGCTTTGGATCATGTCTCACTCAGCATCGGCTCACAGGATTTAACCGTAGCTTTAGGACCTTCGGGCTGTGGTAAAACTACTTTACTCAATCTGTTTGCAGGCTTTGTGCAACCCACTTCGGGGACAGTGAGTTTAAATGGTCAACCGATTGAAAAACCGAGTGCCGAGCGTGCGGTAGTATTTCAAGATGATGCTCTATTACCGTGGTTAAATGTGCTAGAGAATGTGGCGTTTGGCTTACGTTTGCAGGGAGTGAATACCCGTGAGCGTGAGCAAAAAGCTCAAGAAGTGCTGCAGTTAGTAGGCTTAAATGCTTTTGCGCAACAATCTATTTGGCAATTATCGGGTGGGATGCGTCAACGGGTAGGAATAGCGCGTGCCTTAGCGAGTAATGCTGAGGTACTGCTCATGGATGAGCCATTTGGCGCTTTGGATGCCTTTACCCGCGAGCAAATGCAGGAGTTATTGCTCAAGGTGTGGAAGCACACGCAACGGCGTATTTTCCTCATTACCCATGACATTGAAGAGGCGCTAATTTTAGCCAGTCACTTGGTTCTAATGACTCCACGTCCGGGGCGAATTAAGGAGCAATTAACGCTGGGGTTTAATCAGCGTTATTTAGCCGGTGAGCCGATTCGTGCTCTGAAATCTGACCCTGCATTTATTCAATTACGTGAGCAACTATTAACTAGCCTCACCGAGTCCTCAGTTCATGATTTACAGGAGGCTGCATGAGTACGCTGGAATCTAGCTTTGTTATTAAAGCAGAGGCTAAATCTGAATTGGTTTCCAAAGCCAAGCTATTCGCTTTTTATAAGCAGCATCAATATGTACTTTTAGGCTTATTAAGTGTGACGACGCTCACGCTACTGTGGTGGCTAATAGCTGCTTTGGAATTAGTCCCTAGCTTATTTCTACCTTCACCCCAAGCCGTTTGGAATAAATTAGTGGTAGTGAGTAGCCAAGGCTTTATGGATGCGACCCTTTGGCAACACACGGCTGCGAGCTTGCAACGTATTTTATTAGGCTTGATGTTTGCGGTATTGCTTGGGATTCCTTTGGGTTTATGGATTGGCTGTAATCAAGTGGTACGTGGTTTACTCGATCCCTTAGTAGAGATTTATCGCCCGATTCCACCCTTGGCTTATTTGCCACTCTTGGTAATTTGGTTTGGGATTGGCGAAACTACCAAGGTGTTGCTGATTTTTTTAGCCATTTTAGCCCCAATTATTATTGCCACGGCGCATGGTGTGAGTTCTGCGGGTAAGAGTCGTCAACGTGCGGCTTTATCCTTGGGGGCAAGCCCCAGTCAATTACTTTGGCATGTCACTTTACCGGCTGCTTTACCCAGTATTTTAACCGGCGTGCGTATTGGTTTAGGAGCAGGCTGGTCAACGCTTGTGGCAGCAGAATTAGTCGCTGCGACCCGTGGTTTAGGTTTTATGGTGCAGTCTGCCGCGCAGTTCTTAGTAACCGATATAGTAATTTTAGGCATTTTAGTGATTGCTATTATTGCCTTTGTGATTGAAATAGGTTTGCGCCGTTTACAAAAACACCTCACTCCTTGGTATAGCCATTACGAATAAAAAAGAGAGAGCAATATGACCCATTTTAAACGTTTAACTCCAGCATTGGGGGCGGAAGTATATGGTCTTGATCTACGTGAGCCCTTATCACAAGCTCAACAAGCTGCGTTGACGACCGCCTTGGTTGAACATCAAGTGCTATTCTTTCGCAATCAGGCAATAGAACCAATCCAACAACGTGATTTAGCGCGTCGTTTTGGTGATTTACATATTCACCCGATTTACCCAAAAACCTCACAAGCCCCTGAAGTGTTGATTTTGGATAATCATGTGACGGATGTGACCGATAATGCAATTTGGCACACTGATGTAACCTTCATTCAAACTCCGCCTGCTGTGTGTATTTTGAGTGCCAAACTACTGCCAGCCGTAGGTGGTGATACTCTGTGGTCGAGTGGTTTTGCTGCCTGGGATGCTTTATCTCCTCGCTTGCAAAGCTTGTTGGATGGTCTAAGCGCGACGCATGATTTCGTACATTCATTCCCTCAAGACCGCTATGGCAATACCCCTGAAACCCGCGAGCAATGGCTGACGGCACGCGATAAAAATCCACCTGTAACGCATCCTGTGGTGCGTATTCATCCGGTTAATGGGCGTAAAGCCTTATTCGTGAATGAAAATTTTACTACTAAGATTAATGAGCTGCCCCGCTTAGAAAGTCAGGCTTTATTGAAGTGTTTATTTGAGCATATCGGGCAACCTGAATTTACTGTGCGTTGGTCTTGGCAAGTGAATGATTTAGTAATTTGGGATAATCGCTCCACGCAACATTATGCAACAAATGATTATGGTAAGGCGCATCGGGTGATGCAGCGGGCAACGGTGCTCGGGGATAGACCCGTCTAATAGCTTATCTTGAGTGGTACAGTTAGCAAAAGGTAAACGCTTTTTGGGTTTAATTGAACCAAGTCTAGAACTGGTGAGTTAGTGTATTTCCCGTACGAGTATGCATGTCGTTTGGCGCGTGAAGAAGGCATCTTAGCCGGAGTTTCCTACGGTGCAGCGGTGGCGGCTCGTTTAGCGCGAAAGGAAAAAAACGCTGGTAAAACTATGGTGGTGATTTTGCCGGATTCGGGTGAGCGTTACTTAAGTACCGCATTATTTGAGGGTGTATTTGATGAAAAGGGTTTGCTGATTAACTATTGATTCAATCTACATCAAGCAACACATTGAAAGGAAAGCTAAGGCTTTCCTTTTTATACTTTTTGCCTATTCATTTCAGGAGGGTGTAAGTGTGCTAACTCAACAAGTCGCTATCATTACTGCGGGTGGTAGTGGTATGGGAGCTGCGGCAGCGCGGCAGTTAAGTATAGATGGTTTTAAAATCGCGATTCTCTCTCACTCTGGCAAAGGTGAAGCCTTAGCCAAGGAATTGGGTGGGATAGGTGTGACTGGTTCAAATCAATCGTTGGATGATTTGCAGCGCTTGGTCGACATTGTTATGCAAGCGTGGGGCAGGGTAGATGTTTTGGTGAATAGTGCTGGACATGGGCCTCGCGGGGCGATTCTTTCGCTTACCGATGAAGATTGGGCGAAGGGTATGGAAACCTATTTTTTGAATGTGGTACGTTCAACTCGCCTAGTCGCACCGATCATGCAACAGCAAAAATCGGGTTCAATTATTAATATTTCTAGCTTTGCCGCTTTCGAGCCAGATCCCGCTTTTCCTAGCTCAGCCGTGTTTCGTGCAGGTCTTGCCTCCTTCACTAAATTATTTGCTGATCAATATGCGGTTGATAATATTCGCATGAATAATGTGTTACCCGGTTTTATTGATAGTTTCCCCGCCAAGTCTGAAATCGAAAGCCGTATTCCACTAAAACGCTATGGCACAGTGCAAGAAGTGGCAGATTTAATTGCCTTTTTAGCCTCAAATCGAGCCGCTTATATCACGGGGCAAAATTGGCGCATTGATGGAGGGATTACACGCTCGGTATAAGGAGAGAGCGATACATTCCTAAAGAGTGTATCGCTAGCAAGTTTAACCAAACATTTCGGTTGTAATATTTTTATACCAGCCGTGTGCATAAGCGGCTTCGGCTGCACGAAACGTGCAGCTTTATCCTTTGCGTGCAAGCCCTAGGTCGATTACTTTGGCATGTAACTTTACCAGCCGCTTTACCCAGTATCTTAACTTGGGTCTATGTGTGCTTATACATTTTTTAGCAAAGCATTGCATTTTTTATTGTTGGTCGTGATATAGATGGTTTTTTTATACTCGGCACATTTCTTAAAAATTGAGTATAAAAGTAATGTCTAAAGATTTTTCTTTTCGCGCTTTAAAGCTCGTGCAAGCTTTAAGCTTAGCTAGTGTTTTAGGGGTGAGTGCCTCCGCTTTTGCAGAAACTAAAACGATTACTAATGCTTCTTATGATGTTTCCCGTGAGTTATATGAGGAAGTTAATCCTGCCTTTGTGAAGCTTTGGAAAGAACAAAAAGGCGAGGATATCAGTATTATACAATCGCATGGCGGCTCTAGTAAGCAAGCCTTAGCCGTCATTTCCGGTTTAGAAGCGGATGTGGTCACGATGAATCAAGCGCCTGATATTGATGCAATTGCTGAAAAAGGGTTGCTAGATAAAGAATGGCGTAAGCGCTTTCCAAATGATGCCAGCCCTTATACCACCACTACGGTATTTTTAGTACGCAAAGGTAATCCAAAAGGGATTAAAGACTGGTCGGATTTGACCCAAACTGGCTTAGAGGTCATTGTGCCAAATCCTAAAACCTCAGGAAATGGACGTTATACCTATCTTGCTGCTTACGGTTATGGTTTAGAACAAAGCAAAAGTGAAGAGGGTGCGAAGGAATTTGTGACGCAGTTATTTGCGAATGTGCCTGTCTTAGATGGAGGTGGGCACGGTGCCAC
>JBJOOT010000234.1:0-4513 GCA_046051185.1 Pseudomonadota bacterium
AGCAGCTGCTCCTGCGGCTACAACAGCGGCTGCTCCGGCGGCAAGTGCGGCGCCTGCAACTCCTGCGGTGGCTCGCACAGGTGAGCAAGTGTTCAATACGGTGTGCACCGCTTGCCATACAGCAGGGATTTTAAATGCGCCTAAAATTGATGATAAAGCAGCTTGGGAGCCGCGTGCTGCCAAAGGTCTATCGGGGCTGTTAGCTTCTAGTACCACAGGATTGAATCAGATGCCTGCTAAAGGCGGTGATCCTAGTTTAACTGAGCAAGAGCTAAGTGAGGCGATCACTTATATGTTAGGGAAAGCGGGCATTGATTTAAGTAAAGCAGCCAGTGCAGCCGCTGCTACACCGACAACCACCGCTCCGGCTAAACCAGCAACCAATTAAGTAAGTTAATCAGTTTTATCAGTTTAAGGTCTTTGGTTGCCACCGTTTTAAGCGGTGGCTTTTTTAAAGTATTTATAGTTAGGAGAGGCTATGAATATGAGAGTGTTAGCGAGTGTTGCCTTAGGTTTAAGTTTAATGACTTCAAGCTTATTCGCCGCTGGCTTAGCAGATATTAAAAATAAAGGCGTGCTCAGCGTCTCTTTATATAAAGATTTCCCGCCTTATTCTTATGTCGCTGAGGGTAAGCAAACCGGTATTGATGTCGATATTGCGAATGCTTTAGCAGCTAAATTAGGTGTCAGTAGCCAAATTCGTATGGTCGGTGCGGATGAAAATGTCGAAGATGATTTACGCAATAATGTCTGGAAAGGTCATTATTTAGGTGGTGGTGTGACTGATTTGATGCTGCATATGCCTGTCGATAATGCGTTTGCAGAAAAAGTCGATAAAGTGAAATTTGTCGCGCCCTATCAATTAGAACAATTAGCTTTTGCGTTTGATACCAATAAAGTCGGTAAGCAGCCAACTTTAGCGAATTTTATGAGTGAGTCGATTGGGGTTGAAGTCGATACGCTCAGCGATCTGTATTTATTAGAGGCCATGCAAGGGCAGATTAGTAAAAATGTGCGTCACTTTGAAAATCTCAGCAAAGCGACGGTAGCCTTAAAAGCAGGGGAGATTGCTGGAATTATGGGGCCACGTGGCGAATTAGAGGGGTTGCTCGCAGAGCGCTCGGATAGTTTGCAGATTCAATCCTTAATTACCCCTGGTTTAGCCCGCTCTAATGGGCGATGGGCATTGCAGTTAAAGCAGATAATGAAGAGTTAGCTAAGGCCGTCAATGAAACGATGGCGGCTTTAGTCAAAGACGGTACGGTTAAAAAGATTTTTGAACAGTACAAGGTTACTTATTCACCACCTGCGCTTGCACCGGAGTTAAGTGCTAAAAATTAATATGTTAATACGATCAAGCCTGATTCTTTGCTTCAGTGTGTTGTTCAGCCCGTTGGTTTGGGCAGCAGAGCCTGATCCTTTAAATTCTCCGCAATGGGAGTTTGTGCATCAGCGTTTTCTCAAAGGTGAACCTTATCAATTTGATGGCAAGGTTAAAGTTGAAGCGCCATCCGATGCTGAAGATTCTTTAAATGTACCGATTGCCTTTCAAGTTGATGGACTTGAAGGGGTGCAAGAAATTGTGGTGGTCGCTGATCTGAATCCCATTCCCCAAGTCTTGCGCTTTCGCCCAACAGCCATGCGTCCACATTTGGGGTTTCGGATGAAGCTGCAACAAGGTAGCCCGATTCATGTAGCCGCCAAAACGGCCGATGGACTTTGGCATGTAGGCGGCGTGTGGGTGAACGCAGCCGGTGGGGGCTGTACTTTACCTAGCATGGGAACGGCTTCGGGGATTGGACGAAAACTTTGGGGCAAGTATCGGCGAAGGTTTGGCAACGTCCTGATGGTTCAAATCGCTTACGGGTGCGGGTGATGCATCCGATGGATACAGGGTTGGCTTCAGGTATTCCTACCTTTCACATTGAGAATCTAAATGTTTTGGGTGCGGACGGTAAAGTCCTTGCTGAATTGGATTTGTTTGAACCGATTAGTGAAAATCCGATGCTTAGTTTTTATGTGTCTAAGCAAACTCAATTCAAATTAGAAGGCCGTGATAATAATGGCAATAAGATTCAAGCGGAGGTGACACCGTGAAGCGGATGCTGTTGCTGTGTTTATGCACTTGGAGTCTGCAGCTTGCGGCAGCTGGTTTTGAATATCCCTTACAACCCCAAGCAATCGCGCCGGATACTTTTGTGTTAGAGGGTAAAACTGAAGATTTCAGCAAGGAAAATGGCGGTTATATTGTTAATGTCGGTTATATCGTGACTAAAGACGGTGTGATTGTGATTGACACCGGCCCTTCACGTCGCTTTGGTGAACAGCAACGCGCTTTAATAGAGCAAGCCACCGGCAAAAAAGTCATTCGGGTATATATCACCCATCACCATCCTGATCATTTCTTTGGTAATCAAGCCTTCAGTGACCTGCCGATTTATGCACTTCCAGAGACTATTCGTGGCGTACAGCGTGAGGGTGAGACTTTTAGTAACAATATGTATCGGCTGATTGGTGATTGGATGCGGGATACCAGTGTACTTGCACCCAACCAAGAAGTTAAATTAGGGCGTGAAGTGGTGGGCGGGCATGAGCTAGAATTTTTGGCATTTAAAGGGCATACGCAGGCGGATTTAGCGATATTTGATCATACGACAGGCGTGTTGTTTGCAGGGGATTTGGTATTTAATCAACGGGCAGCGACTACCCCACATGCGAATATTATTGATTGGTTAGCCTCTCTTGAACAGCTTTTAAAACTGCCCTTTAAAGTCTTAGTGTCTGGGCATGGCAAAGTTACCCAAGATGTGCAACCGATTGCCCAAACCCGTGCCTATTTAGTCTGGCTACAAACAATTCTCCAACAAGCTGCTGCTAATGGTTTGGATATGAATGAAGTGATGGCAACCCCGATTCCAGCTGATTTCAAGGATCTTGCTTTAGCCCAAAATGAGTTAGGCCGTTCGGTCGCCCATTTATATCCAGCTTTAGAGGCGGAACAACTCAAACCCGCTCAGCAGGCAGAATGAAAGCTTGCTTATTGCTCTTGCTCTATTTGGGCTTAGCGAATAGCTATGCCGCTGAGTGTCTACGTACCCCAGAGATGCCAGCCGGTTTAAAACAAGAGCATTATCGTAGCCCCACACCTGCTTGTGTACCGACAGGCATTACCCTAAAAACGTCAGAGCTGCAAAAGCTGATTGAAACTGATCAGCCTCTATTGATTGATGTGATGGCCGTTTTCTTGCGGGAGGATGAAGGCTTTCCTGCGACTTGGCTCGTGAATGAGCCGCATGACAGTTTACCGAATAGTATCTGGCTACCGAATGTGGGCTATGGAGTGCTTAAGCCGAATATTGAAACTTGGTTTAAAGCTCAATTGGCTAAACTTACCAAGAATGATCCTAAGCAAGCTTTAGTGTTTTATTGTGTGGCTGATTGTTGGATGTCGTGGAATACGGTACAGCGGGTGCGGGAGTATGGCTATACACGAGTCTATTGGTATAAAGAGGGGTCGGATGGTTGGAAAGAGGCTGGTTTGCCCCTGGTCAAAACTGAACCCCAAGCCTTTGAATCTGACTAAAACCCGAATAGGGAATAACCATGAGTAAACAAGCATGGATTTTGCCGCTGCAATGGCTATGGCTATTTGGCCTTTTGTTGGTGAGCTTAGCCATACTTTGGGATCAAGGGATTCTGCAATTCATGTTTGCCACGGATAACACCTATCTGTGTCCTTTGATGGTTTTGATTTTCCTCCTAACTTGCTTGCACTGTGGCTACCGTAGTCTGTTTCTCGCCCGACAGGCCAAGGTTGTGGTCGCTTGGGCGGATAGTCAGAAAAAAGTGGAGCAGAGCGCTGATCAGCCGTTCATTAAGCGCTATCTCGACGAATTACAAGCCATCCCTAATCCACAAGATAAACAGCTCACGGCTGAATTATTAGGGGAGGAATTACGGGGTCAGCATCAAGTCGGTTGGTTTGTCACTGGCTTACTGATTAAATTAGGTTTGCTCGGTACGGTTGTGGGCTTTGTGATTATGCTCGGCTCTATGACCCATCTATCCTCTTTGGATATTGCCGAAGTCCAAACTCTGATGCAGCAAATGACACAAGGCATGAAGATTGCGCTCAATACCACCATTATTGGTTTGGTCGGTAGTATCTTTTTGGGTTTGCAATATTTGCTATTAGATCGAGCTGCGGATCAGCTCTTAGTCGCAGCGGTACAAGCGAGCCAACACTCTTTAGTAAGCCCTGCAGACAGCCATGTCGAGGTGGCCGATGGCAGTGTTTAAACCGCGCGCGAGTTTGCTAGATGTCGACCCCTTTACCGATTTGTTGTTCAATGCGCTGTTGACTTTCACCTTCTTATTTTTAATCGCTCTGCTACTCATGAATCCGACTGCCAAGAGCGGAATTATTAATCCTAAAGCCGAGTTCATGATCACGGTGAGTTGGCCGGATAATAGCCCCGATGATATTGATACTTGGGTGGAGGGACCCAAAGGG
>JBJOOT010000235.1:0-4450 GCA_046051185.1 Pseudomonadota bacterium
GGAAAGAATAACATATTTTAATACTTTTTTCTCAAAAATTTCCTATGCTTTATCTGGTGAAAGTTTTATTATCAGTTCAGAGAAAAAGGATAAAGGATATGTGCTTACTACTGCGACTGTTAGTAATATGGGTACTGGAGCTAAAAAAATAGAAATGGCTGCATTTGATATAGCTTATATTCAGTTTGCTGATAGTTTAGGTCTCAAGTGTTTGCATTTTATATTGCAAGACCAAATAGAAAATGTACATGAAAATCAGATTGATGGTTTATTAAATGAAATAATAGAAAGTAATAATTGCCAGTATGTCTTTTCTGTTTTAAAAGATAAACTTCCTGACTATGTTGATATAGAAAAATATAAACTTTTATCACTATCTCAGGGTAATAAGCTTTTTAAAATTTAACTATATTAAGAAATCATTAAAAAATCTTGATGCAACATAAGATAAAAATAAATTTAGCCTTTGTGTGCATTGCTACACGATGCCGGGAATTAGGACAGTCTTCAGTCATTTCCCAAATACATTCAAGTGTTCAAGTGTTGGATTGGAGCCTCGAACACTCACAGGAATTGACTCTGATATGCTACGAATTGATGCAGCAGAGACAAGCGATGGGATGTGATGATACTTTAATTTTATGATAAGCATTTATGCTATATTCAATACATGCGTACTCTAGTTATTTTAGGCTTTTTACCTTGCTTAATAGCAGCGAGTCAGTTACAAAACTCGCAACCGCCAGCAACCGTGGAGCTTGCTGCTATCAAGCCTTTACTGCCAAAAAACTTCACTATTCTTAGCTTAGCATCTGGCGAGTTAAATGCTGATGGCAAACTGGATTATGCGCTTGTAGTCGAGCGTGCTGCCTCAGAGACTAAACCGGCTGCACGACGCTTATTAGTGATTGTTAGTGATCCAGAGGCCGAAGGCGGTTTAAAGATTGCACAACAGTATTGGCGCTTTATCCCTCTGCCCTCAGCAGAAGGGGATGATCCTTTTACACAACTCAACATCCAAAATGGTTTAATCGAAGTCCAGTTCAAACCACCGAATGCAGGGCGTTCTCATGTCACTTATACCTTCAAGCCAGAAGGTCGCCGTTTTGTATTAAGTCATTTCCAGCGCTATAAAGTGAAACCTACCACAGGTATGTTCAGTGAAACGGTGATTAATCTTGATCAAGGTGAACGTGAGTTGAGCTCAGGAAGTATGTCGAGTCCACGACATCTGAAAAAAATTGAAAAGTTTAAAGCCAGTCAGACTTGGACACCGTGTCGAATTGATGACCCGCTCAATTTTGAGCCTTAAAAAACCATATTGCACATTTTTTGCAAACTATCTTCGTGAAGTTTCCGCAAGCTATCGATCGGATTTGCATAGTTCACTCTTAAGCTTTATGTCTGAAACTAATTGATTCCAACCGAAAGCATGGAAACCTGAGGATGAAAAAAATAATTGTTTTGGTGTTACTGTCTGTTTTCATGTTGGGATGGTTTATCCCAGAAACTACTAGGATTCCAGTTCGAGGCGCAACTGCCGCTGACTGGAATCCCCAATCCTTCTGGTATTATCCTTGGGGACGCTCTGGCACCCATAAAGGCATTGATATTTTTGCCTCCAAAGGTACTCCCGTACTGGCGGCCTCCGATGGTTTGGTATTACGTACCGGTGTTGATCCTTTAGGTGGCAATTATGTATTAGTGCTAGGGGCAAAATGGCGGTTTCATTATTATGCCCATTTACAGTCTATCGACACAAGTAGCGGGCACTGGTTAAAGGCAGGTAGCGTATTAGGCAAGGTCGGTGATTCGGGGAATGCGCAAGGTAAACCACCCCATTTACACTACCAAATCCAGACCGCTATTCCGCAATGGGCGCACTATCAACAAGATCAGCCCCAAGCTTGGCATAAGTTATTTTATATTAATCCTAATGAGTTTCTAACACAGCGCAAGGCTTTCTGAATCGTATGAGCAAGCAAATTTTAGTGGTAGATGATGATCTGCATATTCGTGAAGTCATTAGCTTTGCCCTCGAAAAAGCAGGGATGACGGTACGTCAAGCGGCTGATGGACGCGAAGCTGTCCAAAGTTTTCACGAGCAGGCGGCGGATTTATTAGTCCTCGATATTAATATGCCAGAAATGGATGGTTTAGAGGTGTGCCGTGAATTACGCAAAACTTCGAATGTGCCGATTCTATTTTTGTCCTCACGGGATGATGAAATTGATCGGATTTTGGGTTTGGAAATTGGTGGGGATGATTATGTCACCAAACCCTTCAGCCCGCGTGAATTAGTGGCAAGAATTAATGCAATCTTGAAGCGTTTACAGCCCACAATCGCGGCTCCTGTGGCGCAATCCGATGAGTTAGTGCGGGGTAAATTAATGATTAGCCCACAACAGCATTTAGCGGCTTGGGATCAGCAAACCGTACATCTAACTGCAACGGAATTTGGGATTTTAATGCTGCTCGCGCGTCATCCCAATCGAGTGTTTAACCGCGATCATATTATGCAGCAAGCCTATGATAATAATGTGTATGTCAGTGATCGCACCATTGACAGCCATATTCGCCATATTCGCCAAAAGTTTGTGGAGGTTGGTTGTGCGAATATTATTGATACGGTGCACGGAGTTGGTTACAAGCTTGCACCATGTTAGTTAATGCTCGTTTACCGCTACCGAAAAAACTCCGCTTTAGTCTGCGAAGCATCCTCCTGATTATGATGCTGACCTTGCTGCTCTTACCGTTGGCGACGCTGTATTTTTTTCGTATTTATGAAAATGAATTAGTGCGTCAAACCGAATTAGAGTTGATTGCTCAAGGGGCGACTTTAGCGGCGAGTTATCGGCAAATGATGCGTTTGACTCATCCTAATAGTGTGAATTATGGCTATGTCTTGGGTTATTCGCCCTTGATTCCGGGGCTACGCCGTTCTTATATGCGGGATGAGGTAATTGATCCTTATTATACACCCATTACACCTGAATTAGATTTAGTGAAACCCGTCTATGCACCGCGTCCTGAGGCTGTTATGACGCCACAAGTGGCTGATGCTTATGCCCGTAAAGTAGGCGAGTTATTAATGCCTGTGATTCAAAATACCCAGCAAGTGATGCTTGCGGGCGTGCGAATTTTAGATATGAAAGGCATTATAGTTGCAGGCAAAGAAGATTTGGGGCTGTCCTTAGCCCATGTCCCAGAAGTTTCTCAAGCTTTGAAAGGCCATTATTCTAGCTTGATTCGCCAGCGCATTTCCGATGAACCTCCCCCCCCTTTATATTCTTTGAGCCGTGGTACGCATATTCGGGTATTTGCAGCTTTTCCGATTATTGAAGGTAACCGTTTACAGGGGGTGGTGTATCTTTCGCGTACCCCTAAAAATATCCTTAAGCACCTCTATTTAGTGCAAGATAAATTGTATCTTGCGGCGGGCATTTTACTCAGTGTTGCTATTTTATTGGTGTTATTTCTGTCGTCGACACTTTCACGGCCGATTCGGGAATTGATTCGGCAAACGCAGCAGGTGGCAGAAGGTGACTTGCCTTATGTGCAGTCTTTAAAAAATCCAGTCACTTATGAGCTGGCGCAACTTTCTGAGAGTTTTGCAAGTATGTCGCAAGCTTTAGCTGAGCGCTCCGATTATATTCGTCGCTTTGCTTCGCATGTTTCGCATGAGTTTAAAACGCCCTTAACTTCGATGCAGGGAGCGCTAGAGTTATTAAATGAACATATCGACACGATGCCCACTGAGCGTCGTCAGCGCTTTTTAGATAATTTACTGAGCGATACCCAACGCTTAAAAAATCTGGTGAATCGCTTACTGGAATTGGCGCGAGCCGATGCCTTAGAGCCAAGTAAGCAAACCAGTCAGTTGCCTGAGCTACTGCGTTCAATGACGAATCGCTATTATGAGCGTGGCTTAGCGCTAGAGGCTGTGGAGTTGCCAACGCTAGCCTTAGCGATTGCACCGGATGCTTTGGAGTCGGTGCTTGGGAATTTGTTGGATAATAGCCTGCATCATGGTGCTTCAGTGGTGCGATTAAGCGCAAGGGTAACGCATGAGCACTTAGTGCTCTCTATACATGACAATGGACAAGGTATCTCGCCTGCGAATCGTGAGCGTATCTTTACCCCTTTCTTTACAACACGCCGCAATGAGGGGGGGACCGGCTTGGGCTTGGAAATTGTCGCTTCTCTCCTGAAAGCGTATAACGCGAGTATTTCTCTCGGCTCAGCCGAGTCGGGTGCAGAATTTATACTGGAATTAGCCTTAGCCCCTTAAGTTCGCTAGGGTCTAGGTTGTTTTCTTGGGCTGCACTCTATAATCGCTTTTATAGAATGTTTTAAACCAAACATTCCAATTTTATTTACTTGCAACTCGCTTTATACTGCACTGCATCAGAAATTGCTTAGGTTTAAGTACTCAAACATTCAATTGTTA
>JBJOOT010000236.1:0-4419 GCA_046051185.1 Pseudomonadota bacterium
GATGAAGATAGCAAGCTGTTAGCCAGTATTGGTTACAAGCAAGAATTATCTCGGCGCATGAATGCGTTTTCGAATTTCGCGATTTCATTTTCCATTATTTGTATTTTAGCAGGCGGTATTAGTGCCGTCCCTTCGGCTTTAGGCGCAGGCGGTGGGGCGAGTATCGGCATTGGTTGGTTAGTAGGGGCGTGTTTTGCAGGTTTAGTTGCAGCAGGAATGGCACAGATTGCTTCTGCTTATCCCACGGCAGGTGGCTTATATCATTGGGGTTCTATTCTTGGCGGTAAGGGCTTCGGTTGGACGGCTGCGTGGTTTAACTTGCTTGGTTTAGTCTTTGTTACCGCTTCAGTCAATTTTGGTGTGTATGATCCTTTCTTTAAGTCTCTATTCCTGCCCTCCATTGGTGTAGACACTAGTGGGTTTGGGTTTTGGCATCAGACTTTATTTATCGCCGGGGTGACCCTTTCTCAAGCACTACTGAATCATTTCGGGATACGCCTAACAACGCGCTTAACCGATTTATCTGGTTATTTAATCTTTATTGTTGCGGTCTTATTGATAGTAAGTTTATTGATTTTTTCGCCAGTTGCCTTGGATTTTAGTCGCCTATTTACCTTGACTAATTTTACGGGGGCTGAAGGCAGTGTTTGGCCACAAAATAATTCGACAGTCGTAGTCTTTTTATTAGGTCTTTTGTTGACGATTTATACCATCACCGGTTTTGATGCTTCAGCCCATACTGCCGAAGAGACTAAAAATGCAGCCGTGAATGTGCCAAAAGGCATTATCAATGCAGTATTTTGGTCAGCATTATTTGGTTATATCATGGTTTGTACCTTTGTTCTTGTCATGCCGAATGCTGCTGATGGAGTGAAACAAGGCGTTGGTTTCTTAGATGCTTTGCTAAATTCGGTACCGCATTGGTTAAAAGTGGTATTAGCGATTGGTATTTTAGTGTGTAACTACCTGTGTGGCTTAGCTTGTGTCACTTCTGCTTCGCGTATGACTTATGCGTTTGCACGCGATGGTGGTTTACCCTTCTCGCATAGCCTGAAAAAAGTACATGAGGCTTATAAAACCCCTGTGAATGCGATTTGGACAGCGGCTGTTGCGGCAATTATTGCAACTTTGTATGGAGATGCTTTCTTAGTCTTAGCGACGGGTTGTGCGGTGCTTTTATATATCTCTTATATTATGCCCACCGCCGCAGGTATTTGGGCAGAGGGGCGTACTTGGACACATAAAGGTCCTTTCAATCTAGGTGGTTTCTCTAAAATTGTTGCAGTCCTAGCGACGATAGGTGGTTTGATTCTCGTTTGGGTGGGGGTACAGCCGCCGAATGATAAGGTGCTGTATTTGATCATTGCACTTAGTATCGTTTTACTCGTTTTATGGTGGGGCTTAGGTGTCAGGAAAAGCTTCCAAGGGCCACCGAGTTTGAATAAATCGATGCGTTAAGGCTTGTGCTGCAAATAGTGGGGGCAGAGTGAATAAGCTGCCCCCGTTTATAAATCTTAATTTTTCTTCTTCTTTTTTAAGCCACATGCGGCTTCCGTATCCGCAACAAAACTATCAAAGGCTTTGATAGCCTCACGGCCTCCTGCTGCATCCCGAAACGCTCCGCCTCGTTCCCCCGGAGTTTTAATCATCACCGCTAAGGTAGTGGTCGCAACAAAATTAGCATAAGGAATTTTCTCGGCAATTTTGTCAATCGCACAGACACAGCCATATAAATGGTCATAATTTTCACCCCCGTATTTATGCATACAGCCAAATACATATTCAACCCGTGCTTGTGTCGGATAATCATTCGTTGGAACAGGGGTTGCGGGGGGAGGGGAGCTTGAGGTATCAGCTAATGAGCTGCTAAGCAGACAAAAGCCTAAGATAAGTCCTCCTAAGATCTGATTAAGGCTTACACGAAGTTGATAATTAGCGGCTTGCATGCGGTAGTCCTTCTGAAATAAGACAAGAGAAATAAGACAAGAACAGAAGCTTAAGTCGCTCCTGTATCAACGATAGCTTGCAGGATTTGATTAATTTCATCCACTAAAGCTTGTTGGGCTGCATGATCGGCAAGTAGCAGCGTTTCAATAACAACTTGATCACCTAATTGGCGCACACTAATCCGGCAGGGCATCTGTAAGGGCGAGGCAATTTGCTTTTCTAAGAGGGCTTGCGCATAAGTTAGATTACAAAAATGAAGCACTGTAAGCTGTGGGAAGTTTTTTCCCTCGCGCTCTGCAATGGCTTGCCCAATATTCGCTTGCTCAGTTAGACGAAAATTATGCTGACTGATAGCAAATACTAAGTCGTCAATCACGGTTGTAAACGCTTTCTGCGTGGTTTTTTGATAGACAGGCATTGTAAAGCTTAAAGGCGAAGTCTGCGTTTTCGACTGTTTGGAATCAGACAACAGAGTTTGAACTGAGTGAGCCAGCTGCAGCAGGGCGCGTCGGCTCGCTTCAAGGGTTTCGCCTTTGGCTTCTACACTAAATTCAGCCAACTGTCGTCCCGTGCTCACTTCAATGACTTGTACAAATAAATAAGCAAATAAAAAGCTGGATTTTTGTATCCGCCCCACTAACACATAATCAGCTTGGAGGGTTTTACCAAGAGCAGCGGCTTTATCAGGATGAGTCACTAAATAACCCAAACCTTGATTAGCTTGTTTTTGTAGGGCGGGGTCAGCTTGAATAATCGAGTAGCCTGCCGTTTGCAAAGCCTTAGCTAAGATCAATTGAGCGGCTTGAGTTCGTTCTAATTCGGCGGGAGCGGCAGGTAAAAGCGTCGAATCATGCAATTCAAATGCTAAGACAGCAATGCTCTTAGCCGTTGGGGTATTCGTGTTGGTTACCGTTGCCTGTGCTGGAGTCTGTAGAAGTAAACCGATCAGCAGTAGACAGCGCATAGCATAAATAAGATCGCAAAACGACCAAGTCCAGCCTGTGTGAGCTTTAAACATGAGAGCCGTCCTTGTTTAAAATCTGCAAATTCCCCCGCTTTACAGCAGAGGAATTTGCTCGTTATTTAAGCGAAATTTAATTAACGATTCATAATGTATAAGTTGATTTCAAAGCCATAACGCATATCTTTGAAACTAGGCTTAGTCCACTTTTTCATAACAAGATTCCTGTTTGATTAAGGTTTAAGAATAGCCTGCTTGAGCAGACCGTTGGTTACTAGAGCGGCGTATTAAGGCGCACGCAGCAGCAACTCTTTATGAGCAACTGGTTGACCAGCATCAGTACCGGGGACATCAGTTGTGATTTTATAAATACCTCCGGGTAGTTCATCAGCAACAATAAACTCATATTGTTTATGGATGAAGGCTTGGTTGATAAATTTGCTCTTATCAGGGTCATCCAGATAAGGTCGAATACTGATTTTTTTACCCTGATAATGCCGACCTGCATATTCGAAATCAGTAGTATCGAAATTAGCTTTTTCTAGGGCAAATTTAATGTATTTTTGGAAATGCCGCCATTGCCCCCCATTAATACGTTCCATTTCATGAATATCGCTTTGTAGGAATAAGGTCAAGACCGGATTACCTTTTGGGTCAGTAAAAGGCGGTGTCCAGCGATGGTTTTCACCGGTCATAAACTCAATCTGGGCTTCAGTATGTCCCGTTGGGGGCTTTGTTAATTTAAGGGTGATAGTATCTTGAATACTTGGCACCATACTGCCCGTTTGTTGAACCGTATACACGAGAGTTTGCTCGGGTTTAACCGCTTGCATGTGATTGGTGGCGAACAGTGCTGTATTCGCAGGAGAAAAGGCATTAGAGTCTGTGCTAGCGCTGGTATTATCAGCATGGAGAGGCTCTGATAATACCAGTGCAGCACAGAAAAACACACCAACCCCTAAGATCATGTGTCGAGAAAACTGCCCACTATGTTGAGTCAATAGCGGTATTTTCATTAAAAGCGCTCCAAATTCCCTGCTGGGATCACACCATCAGAGCGTGCTTTTAAGTAAGCATATAGGTTCTCAATATTGTTCATAATATTGGGGTTATCTTTCCAAGGTGGCATCACGCCAATTTGGCCTTTATAGCCATTGGTAACCCGATTAATAAAAGTATTGTGATCGAGTTCTTTGAGTTTCACTAATAAACTCGGTGCAATCGTGCTACCACCACCGTCCATACCGTGGCAAACCTGACACTGACCAAAGGTACGGAAACCTTTAATAATAAAGGTATCGACTTTGCAATTACTACCTTCACATTTGACATGCCCCTCATACGGATTGCCAGCTGCTGGCGTGACAGCAACAGTAGTTGGAGTAGCCGTAGCAGCTGCAGGAGCGGGTGCAGCAGGAGCAGGTGCAGCAGGAGCAGCAGGAGCAGCAGGAGCAGCAGGAGCAGCAGGAGCAGGAGCAGCAGGAGCAGGAGGAGCAGGAGCAGCAGGAGCA
>JBJOOT010000237.1:0-4383 GCA_046051185.1 Pseudomonadota bacterium
AGCGTTAGCACAATTATTATCCGACCAGCTCTTACGCTTGCCACGCGCAGAAACCCTCTCACATATTGCGCAAGCCCATAAAGTTAGCATTGATTGGTTATTGGGTTTGTCTCAAGACGAACACCTCATTTCTGAGCTGTCGTCTGCAATGGAAATCGAACAAGTCTCCAACGGTCAGCATACTAAACTCGGGCAGTGGCATCGTGATGCGATTGGTTACAAAATTCGCTATGTACCGTCTAATCTACCCGATTCATTAATGATTGAAGAAGTGATTGATTACGAACGTCAATACACGCAAATACCGCTAGAAATTCGCAAGCTCGAGACCAATTCCCAACTCGCTTATAACCGCATCAATGAATCTGAGATGGAAGTATGCCTGCCCTTACAGCGTCTCAAACTACTTGCACAAGGCGTGGGTATTTGGGAGGAACTGCCTAAGGCCTTACGCCGCCAGCAGCTAGAGCATATTCAAATGTTGGTGGACGATCTTTACCCTAGTTATCGTTTATTTTTATACGATGGGCGGAAAATTTTCTCTGCACCACTGACTGTGTTTGGCTCACAACGAGCTGTTATTTATGTCGGCGATATGTATGTCGTGATCAATTCACTAGAAGAAATTCGGGCTTTAACTCGCCATTTTGAACGTTTAATTCGTAATGCAGCCGTGAACCCACATGAGAGTGCCACCTTTATTCGGGCACTCTTAGCAAAATACAAGTAAGGATTAACGCGATTAAAGTGCTTTTACCTGCTCTTTTAGATACTTAGCAAACTCTGTAGCAATATTCGGATGACGCAAACCATACTCAACATTTGCCATCATATAACCCAACTTAGAGCCACAATCATGGCTTTTACCTTTTAAATGGAAAGCATTGACTTGGTATTCACGCATTAATAAGGCAATAGTATCCGTGAGCTGAATCTCATCCCCTGCTCCCAATGGAGTACGCTTTAACCAATCCCAAATATGTGGTGATAAAACATAACGTCCGACAACGGCCAAATTAGAAGGTGCACTATCTACATCAGGCTTTTCAACAATCGCACTCATCGCCACTGAAGAACCTGGCTCTAAAGTATAACCATTAATATCCACCACCCCATACGAGGAGACCCTTTCCATCGGCACAGGCTCAACCATAATTTGACTGATTCCCGTTTCATCGTATAAGCGCAGCATCTCCGCTAAATTATCTGTTTTTAGATTACACGCGGCAT
This sequence comes from Pseudomonadota bacterium, assembly GCA_046051185.1. Lineage (GTDB taxonomy): Bacteria > Pseudomonadota > Gammaproteobacteria > Thiotrichales > Thiotrichaceae > Thiolinea. Next base: position 1,231 of record JBJOOT010000237.1, read on the forward strand.
CATCAATTAATACGTCTGGTAATAACACAGCCACTGGAGCATGCCCAACAACCGGATGCGCACACATAATTGCATGACCTAAGCCCTTCGCTTCTCCTTGGCGCACATGCATAATCGTGACATTTTTAGGGCAAATTGAACGTACTTCATCTAAGAGTTGACGCTTAACCCGCTTTTCTAGCATGGTTTCTAGCTCAAAACTGGTATCAAAATGATTCTCGATGGAGTTTTTACTATTGTGTGTGACTAAAACAATCTCACGGATTCCAGCTTCAACACATTCATTCACAATGTATTGAATCAGTGGTTTATCCACCACTGGCAACATTTCCTTAGGAATCGCCTTGGTCGCTGGCAGCATCCGCGTTCCTAAACCAGCAACCGGAATAACGGCTTTACGAATTTTATGTTTGCTCTGCTCTAACATAGTAGCTCCCTCAAGTCTTTAGATATTTAAATTATTAATGAGTCAGTGACCATCGACCATTGAGTGTTTTAAGTACACACTCAGATTCTATTTGCAAAGCGGCTGCCTCTAACTGATAAGAACTCATGGTAAGCTCATGTGGGTATCATGTATCTGCAAAGACAAATCCACCTTAGCTACCTAGTCAGTATTATAGAAAGATTAGATGAGTGTCTCATAGTGCTTCTTATTATGCTGCATTTGCACAGAAAATACTGAATTATTGAAATGAACCCATGAACCATCGCTGAGCAAAATTACCTGGATTATGTTGCCATAATCCAGGTCAACGACTTAGGGTCGATATGTAGAGAGAGATTAGATTCTAACGAAGAAAGTGTAAGCTGCGGTTTACACTTTAAAGTTTTTTTCAAAATCATCGTCTAGCCATATCAAATAACTCGCCATATTGCTTTAAGGCATAGCGATCCGTCATACCCGCAATATAATCAGCAATTGCTCTAGCACGCCCGAGTTCTCCCATTTGCGCTTCATATTGCTTGACTAAAGTTTGATGTTTTGGAGGCAATAAACGCGGATCTTGTAAATAGGCATGGAATAATTCACGCACTATCCGCCGCGCTCGCCATGACATCCGATATACCATCGGGTGAAAATACAGATTCTCACGCAGAAAACGCTTTAGCTCATTTTTTGCAGACCACATCGGCGCACTGTATTGAATTAAAGGCTGTGGCTGCTGACGTACTTCATCTAAACTACTCACGCCTGCTGCTGTAATTAAAGCTTGGCTGGTTTCGATCAGATCAACCACCATCGCATTGATTAAACGCCGCAAGGTTTCACGCACTAAGCTTCGCCCTTCTAAATGTGGATACTTAGTCAATACCGCTTGATATTCTGTTGCAAACACCGGAACTTGCTGCATTTGCTCTAAATTAATAAAGCCAGAACGCAAACCATCCTCAATATCATGATTGTTATACGCAATTTCATCGGCTAAATTAGTAAGTTGTGCTTCTAAAGAAGCTTGAGTCTTATTTAAAAACCGCTCACCCACTTCACCCAATTGCTGAGCATGTTTGACTGCACAATGTTTTAAAATACCTTCTCGGGTTTCAAAGGTAAGATTTAAACCAGCAAACTCTACATAACTATCTTCTAAGCAATCGACAACCCGCAAGGATTGTAAATTATGCTCAAACCCACCATACCCCTGCATACAGGCATTCAATTCATCTTGCCCTGCATGCCCAAAAGGGGTATGGCCTAAATCATGAGCAAGCGCAATCGCTTCGGTCAGATCTTCGTTTAACCCCATGCTACGCGCTACGGTACGGGCAATTTGTGCCACCTCAATAGAATGCGTCAAGCGCGTGCGATATAAATCACCTTCGTGGTTTACAAAAACTTGGGTTTTATACTCAAGCCGCCGAAAGGCTTTTGAATGAATCACCCGATCACGATCACGCTGAAATTCTGAACGATATTGCGGTGCTGACTCTAGAAAACGCCGCCCACGGCTCGTTTCAGATTGTGCGGCATAGGCGGCTGTCATCTTAAATGATCCTTAGCACTCACGACACAAGACGCGCTTAAGAGCTGCTGCATCAAAATCTGCGGTCACTATCGACTCCCCTAAAGACTTCATTAAAATTAAGCGTAAACTGCCATCTAATACTTTTTTATCCACCGACATATAACGCATGAAATCCTCACCTGTCATCTTCGCGGGTGGATTCACCGGCAAACGAGCGCGTTCTAATAAGCGCCGGATATAAGCAAGATCAACAGAAGTTAACCATCCCATCTGTAGAGATAACTCCGCCGCCATGACCATACCCGTTGCAACCGCCTCTCCATGCAACCATCGCCCATACCCCATTGCTGCCTCAATCGCATGTCCAAACGTATGGCCGAGGTTCAATAAAGCACGCTGCCCTGACTCACGCTCATCAGAAGCGACAATCTCAGCTTTATGCTGACACGACCGATAGATGGCATAACTTAAGGCAGCTGGATCACGTGCTAAGAGCGCATCCATATTCGCATCTAACCAAGCTAGAAACTCAGGATCACGAATAAGTCCATATTTAATCACCTCAGCTAAGCCTGCACTCAGCTCCCGATCTGCTAAAGTATTTAAAGTATCGGTATCAATAATCACGGCTTGAGGCTGATGGAAAGCACCGATCATGTTTTTCCCAAGCGGATGATTCACACCCGTTTTACCACCTACTGAAGAATCCACCATTGCCAATAAGGTGGTCGGTACTTGAATAAAGTTAATCCCTCGTTGATAACTAGCCGCTGCAAACCCGGTCATATCGCCTACGACGCCGCCGCCTAAAGCAATCAGTGTCGCTTTGCGATCTGCTTTATGCTCCAATAGATGGGTGTAGATTTGATCTAGAGTCGTCAGATTTTTATAAGCTTCACCATCCGGCAAAATGACCGCTGACTGTTTGTAAGCTTCTAAAGTAGCGCTTACTGCTGCTAAATATAAAGGGGCGACCGTTTCATTGCTAACCACAATGACGCTCTTACCCTGCAGATGCTTGGTTAATAGCTGTGGTTTTTGTAATAAACCTTGGCCGATATAAATCGGATAACTGCGATCACCAAGATCAAGATTGAGCGTTTGCATAAGTGACATCCTGTAACTGATTCAATTTTTGCGCAATCAGATTGACAATATAAGCCACCTTCTGTTTGCCTGTTGGCAC
>JBJOOT010000238.1:0-4374 GCA_046051185.1 Pseudomonadota bacterium
CCTTTTTTCTTTTCAATAATACTGAGGTCTAGAGGGTTAAAGTAGATTTCTACTTTCTCCATTTCACCTGCAGCCCCGCCTTCTTTTGCACCCATTCCATAAATTTCGTAGCAAGCGCCTTCACTTTCTTTAAACTTATAAATGACATACCCCATATCAGCGACAATCTTCTTTTGTGCGTCTAATTCGGTCATCCATTTATCTTTAGGCTCTTGAGTACAAGTTGGTTCTGCAAAGGCTGTTTGAGCCAATAAAGCAGTCATAGCGACTAAGCCCAGTAATACTTGTTTGGTCATTTTAAACTCTCCTGTGAGTATTCAATCAGTGAACAATAAATTAGTGATGTCTTGCTAATCTCGACAGGAGCTACTATCTAATGAGGCTGCCTCTAAGCCTAGTAGGCAGATGATGGATAAACTGGGGATTTAATCCGGCATCTCTCTTTAGGGATAAATGTCGGATGAGCCTACTCAATCAAGCAAATGCCTTGTTCAGGATTTGCCAGTATCGTGCAACTCGCTACAATAGGCGCTTTTCTTTGACCCCGGATTTCAACCCCATGACGAGTTCTGCTAAGCCATCCCATTTACCGGTCACCCGCGCTTTATTAAGCGTGTCTGATAAAACAGGTCTTCTCGAATTTGCGCAGTTTCTGCATGCACAAGGTATTGAATTGCTTTCAACAGGGGGGACTGCCAAGTTATTAGCAGATCATCAATTACCAGTGATTGAGGTAGCTAACTACACGGGCTTTCCAGAAATGATGGATGGACGTGTGAAAACATTACATCCAAAAATTCATGGGGGGATTTTAGGGCGGCGTGGTACGGATGATGCGGTGATGGCAGCGCATGAGATTGGACGCATTGATTTAATTGTCGTCAATCTCTATCCATTTGTAGCCACCGTGGCTAAGCCTGATTGCAGCTTAGAAGAAGCCGTAGAAAATATTGATATTGGTGGGCCTACAATGGTAAGGGCAAGCGCTAAAAATCACGCCCATGTCACAATTGTTGTCGATCCGGCTGATTATCCACGCATTCAAGCAGAAATGCAGCAAGAAGCGGGGGGGGTTAGTCTTGCTACCCGTTTAGATTTAGCGATTAAAGCCTTTGAACATACTGCACAGTATGATGGCATGATTGCCAATTATTTTGGCTCACGGGTGGCGGGCGGCTCACATACAGCCCCTTTACAATTTCCACGCACCTTTAATTTGCAAATGAATAAACGGCAAGATTTGCGTTATGGTGAAAATGCGCATCAGCAAGCAGCCTTTTATGTCGAAACCAACCCGCCAGTAGGCAGTATCGCCAGTGCGGTACAAATCCAAGGCAAGGAGCTGTCTTATAACAATATCGCGGATACTGATGCCGCTTTAGAATGTGTAAAGCAATTTGAAGCCCCTGCTTGTGTCATTGTTAAGCATGCGAATCCTTGTGGGGTCGCGGTCGGTGCTAATTTATTAGAAGCCTATAATCGCGCTTATAGCACAGATCCAGAGTCAGCCTTTGGTGGTATTATTGCATTTAATCGGCCTCTAGATGCTGAAACCGCACAAGTCATTGTGGAACGTCAATTTGTTGAAGTGATCATTGCGCCAGAACTTACGCCTCAAGCCGTTGCCGTGGTAGCCGCTAAGAAAAATGTGCGTTTATTAACCTTAGCGTCATGGCCGGTTAATTCGCAGCCCCCACAAACCTTGGATTTCAAACGTATCAATGGAGGTTTATTAGTCCAAACAGCGGATACCGCCTTATTAGAACATTTAACGGTCGTCACCGAGCGTCAACCCACTGAGGCTGAATTAAGCGATTTACAATTTGCATGGCGGGTCGCTAAATTTGTTAAGTCTAATGCAATTGTCTATGCAAAAAATCAAATGACCATTGGCGTAGGTGCAGGGCAAATGAGTCGAGTTAATTCAGCACGGATTGCAGCGATCAAAGCTGAGCAAGCGGGCTTAGCGCTCATGGGGGCGGTGATGGCCTCGGACGCTTTCTTCCCTTTCCGTGATGGGATTGATAATGCAGCTGCTGTTGGGATTAAAGCGGTGATTCAGCCCGGTGGCTCGATGCGTGATCAAGAGGTGATTGATGCAGCGAATGAACATGGAATTGCGATGATTTTAACTGGAATGCGCCATTTTAGGCATTAACAACGGTTCAACTCGAGCTGGTCTTGGCTAGCTCGAGCACTTGCTCAAAGGCTTAGCGTAAGTTCAAAACCAGATGATGCGTACCGCCTTCTTCAATCGTGATGATTTGTGTCTCAGTCTTGCTGCCAGCAATCGCATGTACCTGATATTTACCAGCTTCTAAGTCCACGACGGCTGAATGGCGAGTAATCGTCAGCTCTGTATTAGTATTATTTTTAGTCGTCGTTGCTAGCTTTAAGGGTCTTAAATGCCAGACCACTTCACGAAAAGCAGGTTCGCCATTAATGGTCGCTGAAAGCTTCAGCTGGCCGGTTATACCTTTGACAAATACACCAAATGAGTTTCCAGATAAGACTAACAGTGCTATTAAGCAAAGCCAGCGTACCCTCACGCTACTTAAACAGCTTGTCATGATAATTCCTCTACAATAATTGTTGTTTAAACACGCAGAAATGGGTCTTGTTTTAGTTAGATTGATATTTATTTAACCAAGCCAATCTACAGTAGCAATTTGCCTAAAAAAGGTTCAAGCTTATTTTTGTTAATCTAGAGTTAGGTTTGAAGTAACAGACGTAGTGACACGAGTAACGAAACAATCACTAATAAAGGCCGAATCAGTTGAACCCCGTGTCGGATGGCGAGTTTTGAGCCAATAAAGCTGCCAATTATTTGTCCAACGCCCATAGTCAAACCTAAAAGCCAAAGGATATGGCCAGAAAATGCAAAGAGTATCAGCGAGGCGATATTGCTTGTAAAATTAAGAAGTTTAGTACCCGCAGTCGCCTTAGGTAAGCTGTAGCCTAAGAGCGTAACAAAAGCAATAACAAAAAAAGTCCCTGTACCAGGACCAAAAAAACCATCATAAAAACCAATACCAAAACCTGCGGTAGCTGCAAAGGCATTTTTGCTAATCCGTTGAGCGCGTTCTTGTTCGCCGAGTTTAGGCGAAAACATAAAATAAAGCGCAAAGGCTATGAGTAGGATGGGAATCAATTGGGCAAGAAAAGCAGGATCAATCTTTTGCACAGTCCATGCACCACTGATCGCACCTAAAAAGCTTAAAATAATCGCCGCACGATGTTCTGAGGGCTTGATTAAGCCTTGGCGGCTGTAATTCCATGTAGCAGTAAAAGAACCAAAACTAGCTTGTAATTTATTGGTTGCTAAGGCTTGTAGTGGGGATAAACCCGCCCATAAGAGTGCTGGAATCGTTAAGAGACCGCCACCGCCTGCAATGGCATCAATGCACCCTGCTAGCATGGCTACTCCAAAGAGCATCAGGAATAAATCAAAATTTATAGTAGTTAAACTCGGCAGAATATCCATGAGTGGGTGTTGTAGTGGAGGGCAAAGAGCATCATAGCAGTTTTTAGCAGCGACTAAACAGCTACGATGGTAGTGAGAGGAATGGTTGGCGGGCTAATTAAACTTGGAATAAACAAGGCACTGAAGGTTAGTGCCTTGCTTTGGAAATATAGAGCTTACTGGGCTTGTGCAGCCATCCAATCAACGGCGGCTTTGACTTCAGCATCAGATAAAGCTGGATTGCCCCCTTTTGCAGGCATGGCATTGAGACCATTAAGGGCATGCGTATATAAGCTTGCTTGGCCTGCTGCTAAGCGTGGAGCCCAAACCGCTTTGTCGCCTAATTTAGGTGAGTTTGCAATGCCGACATCATGGCAAGAAAAACAGATACTCCGATAAATCTTTTCGCCATCAATACTGGCTGCTGGTGCAGCTTGTTGTGCGGTATCCGTAGTTGGAGCGGCGGCTGTGGTTGCCGCTGGAGCAGCACTTGAAGTTGCAGCCGCTGTTTCAGTGGTTGGGGCGGGTGTTGCAGCTGGAGCAGGTGTTGCAGCAGCTGGAGCAGTAGCAGCCGGAGCAGTAGCAGCCGGAGCTGGTGTTGCTGCCGGAGTTGCTGCAGCGCTAGCGGCTGGGGCAGCACCTGTATCTTTGCTCAGATCAAGGCCTGCTTTACCCGTCATATAAAGGATAGCATCGGTTAGCTCTTGTTCAGTCAAGCTAGGATCGCCACCCTTTGCAGGCATTTGATTAAGGCCATTAGTCGCGGAAGCGAGTAAACCCTGTAAGCCTTTTGCCGCACGCGGTTCCCACGCTGCTTTATCATCGATTTTCGGTGCATTTAAGACACCTGCAGTATGGCAGGAGGTACACACCGCATTATAATCTTGTTCGCCGGTGCGTGCGACAGGAGC
>JBJOOT010000239.1:0-4347 GCA_046051185.1 Pseudomonadota bacterium
TTCGTAATAACCGTTAAATCAGTGCGTGCGGTTTGTAAACATTCGTCGAGGGTACGCACGCTATGTCCGACTTCAAGCCCCATATCCCATAAAAAGGTTAAGAACTGGGAAATACGATCTTGCGTAATCGCATCGGGTACTTGATGTAGCAGAATGAGTAAGTCGACATCTGAGGCAGGGTGTAATTCTTTACGCCCATAGCCGCCCACTGCAATTAAAGCCGCCTCTGATACACTAAACCCCACTTGCTGCCAACGCTCTTGAAGGATTACATCAATCAGCCCTGCATGATAATAAAGCAAAGAGCGAATGGGGTATTTTTCTAGAAAATAGCCCGCTAAGCGTTTCCGCGCTTCTTTAAGAAAGCGCGCATAATCACTGGGCTTTAATACTTGGCTTGCGCTGGTTTTGAATTCTTGGTAGTGATCGAGTAAAGGATTCAAACGGGTATCAGTATTCATTTTAGTTTGAGTTTTGCCTGCAGACGTTCATGCCAACCCGCTTCTTCAGGGCGCAGGGTCAGAATTTCAAAGCCAGTTTCGGTCACGAGTACCGTATGTTCCCATTGTGCCGAAAGTTTGTGATCTTTAGTCACCGCCGTCCATTGATCGGGTAGGATTTTTAAATCTGCTTTGCCTTGATTGATCATCGGTTCAATGGTGAAAATCATCCCCGCTTGAATAACATCGCCTTTGCCCGCTTTGCCATAATGCAGGATTTGTGGCTCTTCATGGAATTTAGCACCAATCCCATGTCCACAGAATTCACGGACTACAGAATAATAATTTTTCTCAGCATGTTGTTGGATCACAGCCCCAATATCGCCTAAATGAGCGCCCGCTTTAACGGCAAGTATCCCTAAATACATACATTCTTGGGTCACCTCGGCAAGACGTGCAGCAGGAACGGTGGGAGTACCTACATGGAACATTTTACTGGTATCACCATGATAACCGTCTTTAATGACTGTGATATCAATATTCAGGCAATCCCCTTTTTTCAGAATTTTATCACTGGGGATGCCATGACAAATCTGGTGATTAACAGAGGTACAAATGGATTTGGGAAAGGGCGGTGTACCATAACCTAAGGGGGCTGGAATAGCCTTTTGTACATTCACGATATAGTCATGACAAATATCGTTCAACTCATTCGTGGTAATGCCCGGCTTCACATGTGGTTCAATCATAGCCAACACTTCGGCAGCTAGACGGCCTGCAATGCGCATTTTTTCGATTTCTTCGGGTGTTTTTATGGAGATAGCCATCTGTTCTGAATTCCAAAGTAGCACTTAAAAGCGAATCATGGTATAAAGCGCACGCCTTTTTGGCAAACAAGATTATTTTTTATTTGTAATTACTAATCCACACACGTATCGGCACAAACTGCAAGGGTGCTTAAGTTTAGCATTAAGGCACAAGACTTAAGTCAGCCGTTTGGGATATGTGGAGGCCTAACCCAAATCAGGAGATTAACATGCCTAAAGTTACCATGCGCCAAATGCTGGAAGCGGGTGTCCATTTCGGTCACCAAACTCGTTATTGGAACCCAAAAATGGGTCCTTACATTTTCGGCGAGCGCAACAAGATTCATATCGTTAACCTCGAACTGACTCTACCGATGTTCAATGATGCCATGAACTTCATTGGCAAATTGGCTTCTCGCGGTGGTCGGATTATGTTCGTTGGTACGAAGCGTTCTGCGCGTGATGCAGTGCGTGAAGCAGCTCAATCTTGCAAAATGCCTTATGTAAACTATCGCTGGTTAGGCGGTATGTTGACTAACTTCAAAACGGTTAAGCAATCCATTCGTCGTTTGAAAGAATTAGAAAAAATGTCGGATGATGGCAGCATTGATCGCTTAAACAAAAAAGAAGTACTGATGCTGAAGCGTGAGCAAGAAAAATTAGAGCGTAGTCTTGGCGGTATTAAAGAAATGAAAGGCTTACCCGATGCGATTTTCGTTATCGACGTGGGCTATGAAAAAATTGCTATTCAAGAAGCGAAAAAATTAGGTATTCCGGTCATTGGTGTGGTGGATACTAACAACTCGCTTAAAGATGTGGATTATGTAATCCCTGGCAATGACGATGCGATTCGCGCCATTCAATTATATGTATCAGCGGCAGCTGATGCAGTAAAAGAAGGCCATGCGTCTGCTGCAGTATCAGGCGTTGATTTATCAGAGCCTGCTGAGGAAGAGCTTGAAGAAGTCGTTGTTGTGGCTGAATTGGACGACAGCGCTGACGAAGCATAATCCAATCTTGTTTAGCATATTAGATCGAATTGAGGAGTCTAGTAATGACAATTACTGCGGCAATGGTAAAAGACCTGCGTGAGCGTACTGGCGCAGGCATGATGGAATGTAAAAAAGCACTGACTGAAACCAATGGTGATATGGAAGCAGCCATTGATTTAATGCGTAAATCAGGTGCTTTAAAAGCAGAAAAGAAATCAGGTCGGATCGCGGCTGAAGGTCGTGTGGTTATTAAATTAAGCCCTGACCAAAAGCAAGCTTCTTTAGTGGAAGTCAATAGTGAAACTGACTTCGTGGCTAAAGACTCTAACTTTGTTGGTTTTGCTGAAGCAGTCGCTGAAGCTGTGTTAGCTAGCGGTGTCACCGATGTGGCTGAGTTAGCGAATGTAAAATTAGCGAGTGGCCAAACTGTTGAAGAAGCGCGTGCTGCTTTAGTGGCAAAAATTGGCGAAAATATCCAAGTTCGTCGTGCACAGATCGTTGAAGCAGAAGCGGGTATTATTTCAACTTATTTGCACAGCAATAATAAGATTGGTGTAGCGATAGTAACCACTGGTTCAGATGCTGAATTAGGTAAAGATTTAGCAATGCATGTAGCGGCTAATAATCCTGCAGGTTTAGATGAGTCTAGCATTCCAGCAGAGCGTGTCGCTCGTGAGCGTGATGTCCAGTTGGATATCGTCATGCAAACAGGCAAACCACGCGAAATTGCTGAGAAAATGTTAGAAGGCAAGATGCGTAAGTTCTTGGCAGAGTTGACTTTATTAGGTCAAGCTTTCGTGAAGGATCCTGCTGTTACTGTTGCACAATTGTTGAAAAATAAAGGTGCGACCGTCACTCGTTTTGTCCGTTTTGAAGCGGGCGAGGGGATTGAGAAGAAGCAAGAGAACTTCGCAGAAGAAGTAGCGGCTCAAGCGCGTCAAGCGGGTTAGAACCGTCTTTAGCTGTATTTAAGTGTTTAAGATCAGGGGCAACATGGTTGCCCCTTTTTCTTTTCATCTGTATAAAGTACGCCATCTTTAAGTTCTGGAAATTTTCAGCATGAACACTGTACCACGCCGAATTCTTCTTAAGCTTAGCGGCGAAGCTTTAATGGGGGAGCTAGACTCAGGTATCGACCCCGTGATCTTAAAACGGGTGGCAACAGAAATCCTTGAGATCACCGCCTCTGGTGTCCAAGTCGCTTTAGTAATTGGGGGTGGCAATCTTTTTCGAGGGGCTACTCTAGCAGCTGCTGGTATGGATCGCGTGCGAGGCGATCAAATGGGGATGCTGGCTACCGTCATGAATGCTCTTGCTATGCAAGATCAAATTGAGCAGCTCGGTGGAACGTGTCGCGTTATGCCTGCTTTGGCGATTGCTCAAGTCGGCGAAGCTTATTCAGCCCATCAAGCACGTCGCTATTTAGAGCAAGGTGAGGTTATTATTTGTGCAGCTGGCACGGGTAATCCCTTTTTCACAACGGATACCGCTGCAAGTTTACGTGCCGTTGAGTTGCAGGCAGATTTATTACTAAAAGCCACTAAAGTCGATGGTATTTATACCGCTGATCCTAAAAAGCATCCGAATGCGACTCGTTACGAGCGCTTAAGCTTTGATGAGGCGATTGCTAAGCAATTAGGGGTGATGGATTTAACAGCCATGGTGATGTGCCGTGATAATCAATTACCATTGCGAGTGTTTGATATGTTTGCTGCAGGCGCTTTACATGCGATTGTGCGTGGTGAGTCTGTGGGTACGTTAGTAGAGGTTTAAATAATGATTAGCGATATTATGAAAAGTGCGGAATCCCGCATGCAGAAAAGCATTGAATCCCTAAAGAATGAACTGACCAAAATCCGTACGGGTCGTGCTCATCCTAGTCTACTGGATCATATCTCGGTCGATTATTACGGTACACCCACTGCCTTAAGTCAAGTGGCGAATATTGCCATCGAAGATGCGCGTACTCTTAGCATCACGCCTTGGGAAAAGCCTATGGTTGCGGTGATTGAAAAGGCGATTCTGAAGTCTGATTTGGGCTTAAACCCAGCGGTTGCGGGTACAGTGATTCGTGTACCTGTTCCGGCTTTAACCGAAGAGCGGCGGCGC
>JBJOOT010000240.1:0-4346 GCA_046051185.1 Pseudomonadota bacterium
TTGAATTGAAAGGTATAAAAATGAAGTTAATTAAATATTTAGCGGCTGGTGTCTTACTGTTGAGTAGTTCAGTGTTTGCACATACTAGCTTAAAGGCCTCCCTACCCGCCGATAAGGCTATGTTGGATAAAGCACCGACTGAATTGAGTTTGACCTTTGGTGCAAAGGTTAAATTGGTTGGGCTAATCTTAACCGACTCTAAAGGCAGTAAAGTTACTTTAGATTTCAAACCTAGCAAGGAGATGCAAATCTCTTTTACTCAAAAGCTACCTGTGCTCAAACCAGAAATATATCAAGTGGATTGGGTCACGATGGGAGCCGATGCTCACAAAATGACGGGTAAATTTGGGTTTATGGTGCATGGCCCTAATGGAGCCATGCCGCATTAAAACAGTTGTGACTTTTAATCACATGTAATCGCATTGAATCAAAACACCCTGCTGTCTAGGGCATAGGCAGCAGGGTTTCTAAAGAGAAAAACTATGGCTGAATGGTCTCCTTGGATAGTTGCTATTGTTTTGAATAAATACTTGCTGTATTTGGCCATCGCTGCTAGTGCGGGTAGTATTTTTATGTTGGTACAAGCTCAAGCTAAGTCCTTACATCCCTTTAGTCGATCTTATGGTGGATATGGCAGTGTCATTGGATTGGTATTAGCCATTGTAGATTTTTTCTTACAAGTGGGGCTATTTGCTGATAGCGGCTTAGCAGGGTTAATTGACAGTAGTTATCTTCTGATGATTTGGGATTCCCCTTTAGGTATGCAATTAGTATGGCGTGTGCTGGGGTTTGTGCTCTTGATACTCGTGATCGGATGGAGTTTAAAGCAAACACAGACGCTTCGCTGGCAAGGCTTATTAGTCGCTATTCTAGCTTTAATTTTATTATGTTTAGGTGGCTTGCAAGCAGGTCATACGGTTGAACAAGGGCTTGGGGTGCATCTTGCATTAACGGTGCATTTTTTGCTGGGTTTATGGTGGCTAGGCTGTTTATGGCCATTAGCGATGAGTTGCCAGTCTTTAGAGCCAAGAGAATTGCAAGTGCTGATGCAGCGTTTTGGAACGATTGCCAGTGTATTAGTGCCTATTTTATTAGTAGCCGGTGTGGGATTGGCTTATACCTTAATAGGGAGTTGGCAGCATTTATTCACGAATACGCATGGGCAATTTTTATTAGCAAAAATCAGTTTCGTGGCGGGTCTATTAGGTTTAGCCGCATATCACAAATTGAAAATAGTTCCACAATTAAGGGAGCCAAAGCAAGCAGCTGTTTTGCAGCGTTCGATTTATTGGGAAATGGGTGTCGGTTCGAGTGTGTTGTTATTAACTGCGGTGCTCTCCAGTATGTTCGGGCCAGCCGCCTATAATGAATGAATCAATGAATGAGGTATTGAAAATATGAAAAGAGCAGGAATCGTCAGGCTAATGGCTTTAGTAGCTATCTTAGCAATGAGTGTCACGGTAGCTTTAAAAGCTGAAACTAAACCCGAAACCGCCGTTACGCCAGAAAATACCGCCCAAGCGCTGCCCGTAGTGCAAGTGTATAAAAATGCCAGCTGCGGTTGCTGTAAAGAATGGGTCAAGCATTTGGAAGCCAATGGTTTTTCAGTGCAAGCGCATGATGTAGATAATCTGTTGCCGTACAAAGAACAGGCTAAATTGGGTGCTGGTATGGGGTCTTGTCATACCGCTTTCGTTGAGGGCTATGCGATTGAAGGGCATGTGCCTGCCCGTGATATTAAGCGTCTATTGCTAGAAAAGCCGGAGATTAGTGGTTTAACCGTACCACGGATGCCGATAGGTTCACCAGGGATGGAGGTCGAAGGTCGCCCAGCGGATGCTTATCAAGTCTTGAGTTATAAAGATGGCAAGGAGCTGGGGGTATTTACGGATTATCCAGCAGGAAAATAGAGTCTTGGTAAAGCAGCCTACAGAAAAAAGCCGTGTCTTATTAACACGGCTTGAGTCAAGTGAAGTGCTTAGTTTTCTAACTGCCGCTCCAACAAATCCAAAATCTGCATAGCAGCTAAGGCTTGTTGTATGCTGGCATTGGGTTCGCGCTGTTCGCGAATCGCAGCAATAAATTCACGATCTTGCAGTTCAATACCATTCATAGAAACATCAACTTGGCTGACATCAATCGGTCTTTCATAGCCATCCATTAGATCATCATAGCGTGCAAGATAAGTACCATTGTCACAGATATAACGGAAGAAAGAGCCGAGAGGGCCATTATTATTGAAAGACAGCGATAAAGTACAAATCGCTCCTGACTCCGATTTGAGGCCAATGCTCATATCCATCGCAATCCCTAATTCAGGATGTTTGGGGCCTTGCATCCCTTGTACTTGGATAATCTTTTCACCGGTTTGATAAGCGAATAAATCCACTGTGTGGCAAGCATGATGCCAGAGTAAATGATCTGTCCATGAACGTGCTTGCCCTAAAGCATTCAGGTTTTGGCGACGGAAGAAATAGGTTTGTACATCCATTTGCTGAATTTTTAGTTCACCCGCGACTATCTTTTTGTGAATCCATTGGTGACTTGGATTAAAACGGCGGGTATGTCCGGCCATTGCAACCAAACCCGTTTCTTTTTGTTTGGCACAAACTGCTTCAGCATCGGCGAGGGTATCTGTCATGGGGATTTCGATCATGACATGTTTGCCTGCATCCATCACTTGTAAGGCTTGCTGGGCATGAATGGGGGTTGGAGAGGTGATAATCGCGGCTTCTACACCGGGTTGGGCTAAACCTTCAGCTAAATCGAGAGTCCAGAAGGGGATGCCGTATTTTTCAGCCACTTCTCGTGTACTATCTTCTGAACCGCCCACTAGACTGACGACTTCAACATCAGGGATATTTTTTAAAGCATCTAAATGTTTTTGACCAAATGCGCCTTGGCCGACCATACAAATTTTCATCATACCTCCTAAATTGCTAGATCCTCTTTGATTATTGGATTGTACTAATTGTGTAAGTAGATGCTATAGAGGTCTGCGGGAATGAGAGAAATGGCTAGGTTTTTATTAGAAAAGTACCCAAGTTTGACAGGCTTGCTTCAGTGGTTAGTATCAACGGTAGTGGGTATAGTTCGTTTGATTATCCAATCGTACCCAATAGGCTTTGTGTAGGGAGTAGCCTCTATGAAAATTTATAAGCTTTTGAAGCGAAGTATGCTCACAGGCCTATGCCTGCTGGCTTTAAGTGCCGTTGCGAATGGTACGGCGGTGCAGGTATCAAGTGCAGGTGCAATGGCTATAATCAGCTCGAAGTCTTCAACAATACCTATTCGGTTTGCTAGAGGTACGATCAGCGCTACAGTAACAGGTAAGCTTGCAGGTTTTGACAGTGAACAAAGCTACAGTATCGTTGTGGGTAAAGGCCAAACAATGACAGTGGAACAGCTCAATGCAGGCAATAAACGCACGACTTTATGGCTGACTGATCCTAAAGGGGAGGATGTCAGTGATGCGGATTTATCCTGCAATAATAAAAAGAAGGTATCACCAACGATAGCAGGGACTTATACGATTAAGGTGATTGAATGTATGAAGGCTGATCCGTGGCAGGGGCGTTATACCTTAAAAGTGACAGTGCGATAAGCTGGTTTACTCTCTTGGTAGAGCATCGTCAATGATGGCTCTAACCAAGAGAGTAAAAGGGAACTTATTAAGCGCCCTTATTTTCCAACACCAAATGCCCAACCGCTGTATTGGAGGCTGGCACATGATAAAAGCGGTGTTTCAATTCCACTTCATCATTCAATGCCCCACGCATAATCAGCCACATCACGAGCTCAATCCCCTCAGAACCTGCTTCTCGTACATAATTAATATGCGGGACTTTAGCTAAATCGGCGGCATCATCAACTAGGCGATCTAGGAAATCATTATCGAATTCCTTATTAATCAAACCAGCACGCGGGCCTTGCAGTTGATGGCTCATGCCACCTGTACCCCAGACTTGGACATTCAAATCTTCGGGGAAGCTTTCAATCGCTTTGCGTAGGGCTTTGCCAAGATCATAACAACGTTGACCGGAGGGCGGTGGATACAGCACCACATTGACTGCAAAAGGAATAATCAAACAAGGCCATTCTTCTACTTGCCCAAAGACTAAAGACAAGGGCACAGTCAAACCATGATCGACATCCATATTATTAACGACAGTCAGGTCGAAATTATCCTGAATCAGGCTTTGGGTAATATGAGCAGCGAGTTGTGGATGGCCTTTGACCGTGGGTACAGGCCGTGGCCCCCAACCTTCATCGGCAGGCTTAAATTCAGGCGCACAACCAATCGCAAAGGTCGGGATAAAATTCATATCAAAGGCGGTGGCATGATC
>JBJOOT010000241.1:0-4329 GCA_046051185.1 Pseudomonadota bacterium
GGATCACGCTGTTTAAGCCATTGATCAAAACGTGCATTGCTCGCACTAGTAAACTGCCCTGCATAATTGAACGGGCCATAGACAATAAACAAGCCATTATTAGACAAGAGACGCCCTACACCTGCAAAACAAGCCTGTACCGCTTCCCAACTCATAATATGCAAAGTATTGGCCGAAAAGACGGCATCGATTATGAGATCAGGCCAAGTGGCTTGACGTACATCTAAGAGCACAGGATCTAAGACATTAGGAAGTTGTGCGGCCTGCAACCAAGCTTTGATGCCTGCATGATAATCAAGCTGGTCGCTCGTTTGCCAAGTGAGTGACGGAAATTGCTCCCCAAAATAGACCGCATGCTGACCCGTGCCACTACCAATTTCGAGCACCGCTTGTCGATCCTGCAATAAGCCTTTGAGTACCGCTAAAATCGGTTCACGATTTTCATCACAAGCCGCCGCATAGGGTTTCATTTAATTTTCGACTGCTTTGAAGGCTGCATCTAAAGTTTGCCAAGTATTCACGACATGACAGAAAATATCGGCCGTTTTCTCAGCATCATACACCGCCGAGTGCGCTTGTTCGCCATCCCAATTCATGCCCGCCGCTTGAGCGACTCGTGCTAATACCGTTTGCCCATAGACCACAGCACCTAAAGTGACGGTATCAAGAGTACTAAAAGGGTGAAACGGATTACGCTTACAATCGTTACGCTCAGAGGCTGCATTGAGGAAATTGAGATCAAAGGGCGCATTATGCCCTACCAAAATCGCGCGGTTACAACGATTGAGTTTCACTTCACGGCGCACGATTTTAAAAAATTCGTCTAAGGCACGAGGTTCGGGCATCGCTAAGCGCAAAGGACTGAAGGGCTTAATACCATTCACCTCTAACGATTTTGGGTCAAGATTAGCATTGGGGAAAGGTTCTATATGCCAATGATAAGTACGCTGCCGCGATAGCTCCCCTTTTTCATCAATACGCAAAATCACTGCGGCTACTTCTAGCAGCGCGTCTTTACGAAAATTGAAGCCGCCAGTTTCCACATCCACCACGACTGGCAGAAAACCACGAAACCGATTAGCCAGTGGGATAATTTCAATTTCATCACTCATGGAGCTGAGCTTACCGGATGTGGCCGAAAATAGGTAGAAAATTGCAATCAATTTGATTTGATTTTTATAAGATATTGATTTTTAAATTTATTTATTTATGACTCTTAAGGCCGCTTTCTTTTCAAAGAGGATAATGCTATGTTCCAAGGCTTAAGTTTATTTTGACAGGCTCTGAAGTAGCCTGCTTGTTGCAAGGAATCATCCATGAGCCTAGACAAAACCCCAGCAGATATTGATGCCCAAGAAACCCTCGAATGGGTCGACTCCCTTGAAGCAGTCATTGAAACCGAGGGTTTAGAACGCGCCCATTTTCTCCTTGAACAACTGATCAGCACCGCACGCCAAAATGGAGCGAACCTGCCCTATTCGGCTAATACCGCTTATATCAATACCATTCCGCCGCATTTAGAGCATTACACCCCTGGCAATCCTGCCATAGAGTTACGCTTACGCTCATGGATTCGCTGGAATGCCGTTGCAATGGTAGTGCGGGCTAATCGTAAAAGTGCGGAGTTAGGCGGACATATTGCCACCTTTGCCTCAGCAGCAACTTTATACGATGTGGGCATGAATCATTTCTGGCATGCTCCCTCCCCTCAAAATGGCGGTGATGTGATTTATATCCAAGGGCATGCCGCCCCTGGAATGTATGCACGTTCTTTTTTGGAGGGGCGTTTTACGGAAGAAGACTTAGATAATTTCCGCCAAGAAGTCAGTGGCAAAGGTTTATCTTCTTATCCACATCCGTGGCTGATGGCGAATTACTGGCAATTCCCCACCGTATCAATGGGCTTAGGTCCGATTACCTCGATCTATCAAGCACGCTTCATGAAATACCTACAAGATCGCAAGCTCGCCGATACGGCCAATCGCCATGTTTGGGCTTTTGTGGGAGATGGTGAGGTGGATGAGCCAGAAACCTTAGGTGCCATTTCCTTAGGGGGGCGGGAAAAGCTCGATAATCTAATTTGGGTAGTGAACTGTAATCTCCAGCGCCTTGATGGCCCGGTGCGAGGCAATGGCAAAATTGTCCAAGAGCTAGAAGCGGTCTTTCGGGGTGCGGGTTGGAATGTAATTAAAGTGATTTGGGGTTCATATTGGGATCCACTCTTGGCCAAAGATATTCATGGCAAGCTCAAACAACGCATGCTCGAAGTAGTGGATGGTGAATTCCAAAATTATAAAGCCAAAGATGGGGCTTATGTACGTGAGCATTTCTTTGGAGCTTATCCTGAATTGCGCGAAATGGTGGCACGGATGAGTGATGCGGATATTTGGCGCTTAAATCGCGGTGGACATGACCCGCATAAAGTCTATGCTGCCTATTATGCCGCCGTACACCATGAGAACCAACCAACTGTCATTCTGGCACATACCGTCAAAGGTTATGGGATGGGCGCTGCAGGTGAAGGACAAAACCGCACCCATCAGCAGAAAAAGCTCAGTAACGAAGAAATGATTGCCTTTAAGAATCGTTTCAATATCCCTTTAAGTGATGAGGATGCTGCCGAAGCTAAATATTATCGTCCTGCGGCTGATAGTGAAGAAATCAAATACTTACATGAGCGACGTAAAGCGCTTGGGGGTTATTTACCACAGCGTCAAACGCATGCAGCCCCCTTAAAAGTTCCTGAACTCAGTCTATTCCAAACACTGTTAGAGAGCAGTGGTGAGCGAGAAATGTCCACTACCATGGCTTTTGTACGCTTATTGACACTCCTCACCCGTGATAAAAATATTGGACGGCATATCGTCCCTATTGTACCGGATGAGGCACGTACTTTTGGTATGGAAGGTATGTTCCGCCAACTAGGTATTTATTCGTCGGTAGGTCAGCTTTATGAACCACAAGATAAAGATCAAGTGATGTTCTATAAAGAAGATAAATCGGGGCAAATTTTGGAAGAAGGCATTAATGAAGCCGGAGCCATTTCTAGCTGGATTGCAGCCGCTACCGCCTATAGCACGCATGGCGTATGTATGGTGCCTTTTTATATTTATTATTCGATGTTTGGCTTCCAACGCATCGGCGATTTAGCTTGGGCAGCCGGTGATAGCCGCGCTCGGGGCTTCTTAATTGGCGGCACCGCCGGACGAACTACTTTGGCTGGAGAGGGTTTACAACATCAAGATGGTCATGGTTTAGTCCAAGCAGGCTTAATCCCCAATTGCATTTCCTATGACCCAAGCTTCGCGTATGAGCTTGCGGTGATTATTCAGCATGGCATGAAGCGCATGTATGAGAATCAAGAAGATGTTTATTACTATATTACGGCGATGAATGAAAACTACCCGCATCCTGCCATGCCGCATTCAGCCGAAGAAGGCATTATCAAAGGCATGTATCTCTTCAGTGGCGGAGGGAAAAAGCGGAAAAAAGTTCAACTCTTAGGTTCAGGGGCTATCTTACGTGAAGTAATTGCAGCGGGTGAAATGCTGGATAAAGAATGGGGAGTCGATGCGGATATTTGGAGTGTCACCAGCTTCAATGAAATCGCCCGTGAAGCCCGTGATATTGAGCGCTGGAATTTACTTCATCCCTTGGAAGATGCACGGATACCTTATCTTACCCAATGCTTAAAAGACCGGCGAGGCCCCGCCATAGCCGCGACTGATTATATTCGCAATTATGCGGATCAAATTCGGGCTTGGGTACCGATGCATTATAAAGTGTTAGGTACTGATGGCTTTGGGCGCAGCGATACACGGGCGCAATTGCGGCGGCATTTTGAGGTGGATCGTTATTATATTGTGCTTGCTGCCTTGAAATCCTTGGTCGATGAAAACTCCTTACCTGCCGTCAAAATCATGGAGGCTATGGAGAAATATCAGATCGACCCCAATAAACCTAACCCCTTATATGTGTAGGGAGACGAGATCATGGCTATCCAAGAAATTCGTGTCCCCGATATTGGCGAGTTTAAGGCCGTAGAGGTCATTGAAGTCCTTGTTAAAGTGGGAGACAAAATTGAGGCAGAAGATTCATTAATTACAGTTGAATCGGATAAAGCTTCGATGGAGATTCCCTCTCCGGTTGCGGGTACTGTCAAAGAATTACACCTACAACAAGGTGATCGAGTCTCAAAAGGTAGTCTAATTCTCTATCTAGAACTAAATACGACCGTTGAAAAAAAACCACCGCTAGTCCCCAGTACACGGACTCAAGCCAACGCCAATACCCCGTTAGCGCCGCTTGATGCCAAAGCCAATACACAGC
>JBJOOT010000242.1:0-4282 GCA_046051185.1 Pseudomonadota bacterium
AGCGTAATTCAGCTGAATCAAAATTATCACTGGTATCGAAGACATTACCTGCATCCACGAAAGCACTCATTTTCACTGTTTTCACATCAGCAGCAAACGGCATAGGGAATAAGACTTCAGCAGTGGTAGTTAATAAAGCATCGCCACCTTTAGCATCACCGTTTGAATCCAAGGGGCCTAGGCTATTTTGTTCATAACCACGCACGGAGCGAATCCCACCAGCAGTGTATTTTTCAAAGAAAGGTAAACCCTTTAGATCCCCCTGCCCATTGCCAACTGCTAATTTAGCTTTTAACGAGAAGGTCAAATCATCCGTAATCGCTTTATAAAACGCACCATCATAAGCAAACTTCGTATATTGCAAATCGCTCCCGGGCAAAGCCCCTTGAATAGAAACGCGATGGCGTTGACCTGCATTAGGGAAGACACTGCGATTACGGGTGTCATGCACATAACTCAGGGTTAAGGGGAGTTGCTTATACTTTAAACCATGCTGATTGGTGAATTCTTTAATGTGATCAGCAGGATCTTTACCTAGAATAATTTTACGTTGCTCAGCCCCTGCAGTGAAACTTACCGAATCATTTTCACTAATCGGGAAAGCAAACTTAACATTCGCACCGAATTTATCCGAGGCATACGCTGAAATATCTTCGGCCGCAGCGTCATATTCATTGTAATAAATACTAAAACCGCGACTTAAACCTTCCGGCGTATAATAAGGATTATCATAAGAAATCAATAAGTTACGATTCGATTCACTATTATCAATATTAACTTCTAACTGCTTGCCCGTTCCCATGAAATTATCTTGAGTGACGGCTAAATTAACCAGCAAACCTTGAGATTGTGAATAGCCCGCACCGATACGGAATTGATTAGAAGAGCGTTCACTAACAATTACATTTAAGTCAACTTGATCTGGCGTACCTGCCACTGGCTCAGTGGTAATGCGCACATCTTCGACATAAGGTAAGCGCTGCAAACGAATCTTAGAGCGCTCTAGTTGCTCGGCAGCAAACCATGAACTCTCCAATTGACGCAATTCACGGCGATAGACTTCATCTTTAGTACGATTATTACCGCGAATATTAATCCGCCGCACATAAGTACGCTTACCGCTATCGACATTGAGCGTGATATTGACGATTTTACGAGCTTCATCAATATCTGGCTTGGCCCCAATTTTGGAAAAGGCATAACCTTGCTCACCGAGATAAGTGGATAAGTTTTTGCGGCTTTCTTCCAAGGCTTTTTGCGAGAAAATATCGCCTTGACGCAATTTCATCGAATCTTGCACTTGCTGCTTGGTTAAGCGCTCCACGCCATAAACATCGACCGTGCCGATTTTATATTGATCACCCTCATTGACACTGATGGTAATGAAAACGCCTTGCTTATCCGGTGTCAGTGACACTTGAGTAGAAACAATCTCAAAGTTCAAATAGCCCCGATCACGATAAAAAGAATTCAGAGCCTCTAAATCGCCCACTAATTTTTCTTTAGCAAATTTATCGCGGCTACTAAAAGCTGGAATAGATAAAGTCCGTGGAGTTCCAGACTCTAATTGAGAAAGTAACTCTTGCTCAGAGAAGGCTTTATTGCCGACAATTTTTACTTGTTTAATCCGCGCAATACCGCCCTCTTTAACTGCGATATTGACCTTCACTCGATTATTTGCGATCGGTTCAATGGTGGTATCAACCTTAACACCATAATGCCCCATATTCAGATATTGAGCTTCTAATTCACGTTGCATTTTCAATAAGGCGGCTTTATCCAACATATCGCCCTTGCCAACATTGGCCGCCTTTAAAGCCTGCAATAATTGCTCGGTGGAAACCTTGGAATTGCCCGTGACATTGATCTCACCAATCGCCGGACGCTCCACCACTTTGACCACGAGTACATCGCCTTGACGAGCGAGCTGCACATCATCAAATAAACCCGTTTCATATAAAGCACGAATCGCATCCGCTGAGCGATTATCATCAAAAGCTTGCCCAACTCGGGCGGGTAAATAATTAAGGACGGTTGCCTGAGCCACACGATCTAGGCCACTTACTTGAATATCTTGCACCACAAAACTCGCAGCCCAAGCTGCCTGTGATGCTGCTAACAAGCCGCTGACAATGGCCCATGAAAGTGTCTGTTTTTTCATTAGTTGATTAACCGCATAATGTCGTTATACACCGCAAGCACCATGATGCATCCCACCACAGCCATGCCAAACCGCAATCCATATTCCTCAACCTGAGGGGATACTGGGCTGCCTTTAACAATTTCAATCACATAATACAGCAGATGCCCACCATCCAACATTGGAATCGGCAATAAATTCAATACACCTAGGCTAATACTCACCACCGCTAGGAAGCCTAGATAATACGGTAAGCCCGCAGAAGCCGTCTCACCCGAATATTTAGCAATCGTTACCGGGCCACTAATATTCTTCAGAGAAACTTCACCGGTCAGCATCCGCCCCATTAATTTGAGTGTCACCAAAGACATTTGCCAAGTTTTTTCGATACTTTTAGTGATCGCATCCACTAAACCAAGACGTTGAGTAAACTGTAAGCTGGATAAAAGTTCAGGTGGTACACGCTCACCAACTCCCGCACCGATCTGCCCAACTTGTTTACCGTCCTTTTCTTTTAAGGCGGGTGTCACAATCAGCTCGCTCACTCCAGAGCTGCGTTCAACTTGCAAGGTAATCGGTTGATTTGCATGCTGTTGAATATATTTAACAAACGCTTCAGCCGTTTCAGGCTTAGTCCCATCCACCGCTAAGACTTTATCTTTAGGCTGCAACCCCGCTTGTTCTGCTGGTGAATTCGCTAAGATTTGCCCGAGCATGAGATCCAGCTTAGGTGACCAAGGCTCTAGCCCCACCTTCGATAACACATCACTTTCTTCTTTAAATAACGGAGTTTGACTTAAATCCAAACTTCGCTGTGCCAAATTGCCTTGCTGGGTTTCTACTTGAACTTGAATAGTTTTAGTGACGAGATATTCCTCGACTAAAGTCATGGCGGTTTCTTCAAAAGTAGTTACCGGCTGCTCGTTAATCTGGATGATTTTATCACCGGGCTGAAAACCTGCGACGGCAGCGGGTGTATCAGCCAAAGGTTTGACCAAAGGATGCATCGCCGGATTGCCAGTCACACTAAAGACCAGAAAATAAATCAAAATCGCTAAAATAAAATTCGCTACCGGGCCTGCAGCTACTACAGCGATGCGAGTCCAGACCGTTTGACGATTAAACGCCCGATCCAGTTCTTCAGGTGCTACTTTGCCTTCACGCTCATCAAGCATCTTGACATACCCCCCCAAAGGCAGAGCAGCAAGAACATATTCGGTTTGGTCTTTAGGTGAAACATAGGTCCAAAGCGGTTTGCCAAAGCCCACCGAAAAGCGTAGAACCTTCACACCAAGGCGACGAGCAACCCAGAAATGGCCAAATTCATGCACCGTCACTAAAATACCAATAGTGAGCAAAAAGGCCGGAAGAATGATCAGCAAGTTTTGTAGATTCATAGTGCTGTATTATTTTTTATCCAAGATAATGAAGCGCTTCGGCTTACCTGATCCTGAATAATCATATCCTCAAGTTGCACAGGCGTTCCTGCATCCGCTAATTTCATCACATCACGGATCAAACGTGGAATATCCATGAAACCGATACGTCGTTCTAAGAAAGCCTGCACGGCCATTTCATTCGCTGCATTCAAGGCAATGGTCGCGAATCCACCCCGAGCATGAGCCTCATACGCCAGTGATAAACAAGGAAAGCGTGTTAGATCCGGTTTTTCAAAATCCAAACGGGCAATCGCGACTAGATCAAGAGGAGCAACACCTGACTCTAAACGCTCCGGCCAAGCCAAGGCATAAGCAATCGGTGTCCGCATATCAGGATTGCCCAATTGAGCCAATACTGAACCATCCGTATAAGCCACCATCGAATGCACGGTACTTTGGGGATGGACGACTACTTCAATTTGCTCTAAGGAACTAGCAAACAGCCAACTCGCTTCAATGACCTCTAAACCTTTATTCATTAAAGTGGCAGAGTCGACCGAAATTTTCTGCCCCATCGACCAGTTTGGATGAGCGACTGCTTGCTCTGGTGTGACTGTGTATAAATCAGCCAAAGGGCGCTGACGAAACGGGCCACCAGAAGCAGTTAATAAAATCCGCTCAACACCCTGCTTTCCACCTTGCGAGGGTAAGCACTGGAAAATGGCATTATGTTCACTATCAATCGGCAATAGCTCAGCTTTAG
>JBJOOT010000243.1:0-4200 GCA_046051185.1 Pseudomonadota bacterium
GATTTATTTATAACTGGAAAGAGTGTTTCTTTACCATTAGGATAGTTCATCCAAATATTACAATCCTCATGCAGTAGTCTTAAAAAATCTTCATCATTTAACAGTTTCTTCATGCTTCCTATATGATCATCATCTATATGTGTAAGAATTATTAAGTTTATTTTTTTGTTATTTAAATTCTTTAGTAAACAATCCTTAATTTTTTTATAGGATGATCTGTCTCCACTGTCAACAAGAATACAAAAATTATCTAATTGAATTAGTATGCTATCGCCAGTACCAGCTGGTAAAAAATCAAAAGTTATGGTCATAGAGTGAAAAGGTGTAATACCTTGCAGAGGAGGAGCTTGATTAAGCTATATACTACAATGCTTTATTTGTGTTCAAGATATTTTCTAATGAGTTTTGAGATTTTTGATTTTTTTTAAGAAAAATTAGAAATATCGAACAAAAATAGAACCTTTAATAAGGTCTACTGACTAAAACAATACGCGGCATTGGCTACTGTTCTTCTAGTGATGATTATCTCCGTTGATATGAGGTGCGAGCAGAAAAGCCTGAGCTGCAGATTTCAGTGTTACTCTGATTTTGCTATTGCTTATCCTTTACATGTTGGTTTATTGCTGGAGGTAAAGGACTAGAAGCACGAAATTTTACATCAGATTGATTTAAAATTATTCACATTGATACTGTATCTGGATTAACGTCGGTGGCTAACATATTAAGCCAATTGGGTCAATAAGCTCAAAAAATAGTAATGCAATTATTTAGTTAGAATAAGATGTTAATTAGGGAAATACTGATAAAGACTCTTAGTTAAAAACTGTCTAAAGTAGATTTTATTTCCTCAATAAAAGCAGTGGGTTAAAACTAGTTTGTACTTACTATCTTTTTAGACAGATGTCATTAATTTTTATTAAAAATCAAAAACTTATAAATAAATGCAAGTACTGCTACATCATTGGGGTATGGTAGCTTAGGTCTTGGCTCATGAGCTAATCAGTAAATTGGTAAGCATGATTTTTTGACATCCTCCCCTCACTGAAATGATGGAATTCCTCCGGCGAGACGCTCATGTCCGAGCGCGAGAATGTTCTTGGCGGCATTCACCATTCACATCTCTGTCATGCACAGCCCCACACTCAGGGCAGATCCATTCTCTGATTCCAAGTCCTGCTCTACCTTTCGGACTGTTGGGACTAATACTGCCGCAACACGAACAAGCTTGGATGGTGTATCGTTCGGATACTTCCTCAAACCACACCCTTGCGTTCGCGCATTTATACCGGAGCATGGTTTTAAAACTCGACCAACCTGCATCTAAAATAGACTTGGCGAGTTTCGTTTGGGTTAAGGCGTTTGAACTCACGTTGCCTATCACAATGGCGGCATAGGCTTTGACTAATTCCGTCGAAAACTGATGAAGCTGATTGTGCCGCATGTTCTTGATCTTCGCGTGAATCGCTCTAACGCGGTTTTTCTTTCTGGCTCGTTGTGCGATACCCAGTTTCTGTTCATAGCACCGATAGTGTTGAGGCGCTGCGAGCTTTTGTCCATTGGAGAGTGTCGCTAAGTCTTTTAGACCAAGCTCAATACCGATGGATTCTGTACCCTTGGATTCCAGCTTAGGCGCATTATCCACCACTAAGCAGACATACCAGCGACCTCGGGCATCCTCGACAAAACAGCCGGTCTTGACGTGATATTGCTCTAATCCATAGGAGTCCCAGAGTTTGAATTGGGTTTTACCATATTGAACAAAACCGTGGCCAACTTTCACGGCTGACTTTTTGAAGGGTATCCAGCCCAAAGAACGTCGAGCCGATTGCTGGTTAGACACTCGCCAATTCAGTTTAGCTTTCTTGAATTGCTTGCGGCGGCTCACTAACTCTTCAGTAACCGCCTGAATCGTTTGGCTGTGTAAATTTATTGCTTTGGATGCACCCACCGTGTACTGAGCGACATCGTAAGCCGAGAAGAATTGTCCAGTTCTTTTTAATTTTAAGTGGGTGAAACACAAGTCATTCACGTAGTTCCAGACGAAATTTACTTCTGAGGCTAGTTGGTTTAGCTTCTGAGCATGCGAGTCTTTAATACGTATTGCATGTTGCTGATACGAGTACAGTCATGGATGCCCGTTTCTTTGTTGCTGATGCGCTTTTGTATTCACATCCAAGTGGGATCAATAGCACCTTACCTCAAACCAACACCACGATTAACTCTTTGGGGCCATGCACACCATACGCCAAGACCTGTGCAATATCGGCTGACCGTGACGGCCCTGAAATTAACAGCGCATTAGTGGGTAAGCCTTGCTCTAGCCAAGCTTGTTGGTTAACAGCCTCTGCAAAGGTCGTATAAATCTTATCAGTATCTAAAATTGCAATATGAATCGGTGGCACAAGCGATAACGTGCGTGGCTCATCAGGGCTTGACCAAAGCATTAAAGTCCCTGTTTCGGCAATGCCACCTAAAGTCGAAGTTAAGCCTGCATCAACTTCATAAAACAGCTCATGCTTCCAATCTTCAATCCTACGCTCATAATATTTTAAGCTGGGAAAGCAGGCAGCGTTTTGGCTAATAGCTTGCCCCCATTCCGTATGCGAGGAGAGTAAAAGCTGCTTTAAACCTTTGGCTTGGCAAATCTCAGCGAGTTTATCTACGTAATGTTCACGATCTGAGCGATGTACTTCCGCCCGAACTGCCTGCATCCGCTCTGTGAAGCGACGAATGCGCTCTTCTTTATCCCAAGCAAAGCGACTCAACGATTCACGTTCACTCACATCAACGACGGGGCGCTCAACGGCATTAAGGCGTTTGAAAATATTGGCACGGGCATTACTCATGATCGACTCCTAAAGCTTTGAGCTGTTGATGCAAGGTTTTATCAGCCAGTTGCGGTGCAGTCCGTACACGAGTCCAAGCACCCAATTTAGAAGGCACTAAACCGCGTAATTGAGTAGCGACGCTGCCTCCCGCATTGTATAGCTTTGGATGTGAAGCCGACCATGACCATGCTTGCCAAATGGCGGCTTCGAGTGGCTTGCGTTTTGTTCCCGCATCAAGGGTCGGGGTATGTTCCGTATCTTTACGTACACTGTCATAGCGCAATCGATTGATAATATTAGGAATCGGAATGCGTACTGGGCAAACTTCACCACAAGCACCACATAAACTAGACGCCTGAATCAGCTCACCATGTACCTGTAAGCCTGATTTTTGTGGCTCTAAAATCGTACCAATCGGCCCTGGATAGACAGTGCCATAACTGTGCCCACCAATACGTACATAGACCGGGCAATGATTAATACAAGCTCCACAACGAATACAACGTAAGGTAGCTAATAGCTCAGGGTCGGAATAAATAGTAGAACGCCCATTGTCCAACAGAACTAAATGCACTTCGGTAGGACCATCTTTTTCACCCGCTTGGCGCGGGCCGGAAATCATATTGAAATAGGTCGTAATCGACTGACCTGTCGCTGAGCGCGGCAAAATACTCAATAAGGGTGGAATATCACTGAGTTTCTCGACCACTTTTTCAATTCCCGTGACTGCAATATGCACAGGTGGAATCGTGGTGGACATCCGTCCATTGCCTTCATTTTCGACTAAACATAAAGTTCCTGTTTCAGCAACCGCAAAGTTCACACCGGATAAACCGACGGGGGCGGCATAAAATTTATCCCGCAAAATACGCCGCGCCGAAGAGGTCAATTCATCCACGTTTTCGGTATAAGGAATATCAGGAAATTTTTCGTGGAAGAGCTTAGAAATTTGCTCTTTGCTTTTATGAATCGCGGGCATAATAATATGCGAGGGTGTTTCACCATCTAATTGAATAATAAATTCACCCAAATCTGATTCTAAAGCTTCAATCCCTTGTGCCTCAAGAAAATGGTTTAAGCCCATTTCTTCGGAGACCATCGACTTACCTTTGATAATTGATTTGGCCTTATGTTTTTGCATAATTCTAAGCACAATTTGATTGGCTTCATCGGTCGTTTCTGCCCAATGCACGTGCACCCCTTGAGCGGTGAGCTTGTCCTCAAGTTGCTGCAATAATTCCGGTAATTTACTTAAAGCATTCGCTCGAATAGCTTGAGCTTGACGGCGTAAGGCTTGCAATGCGGCATCATCTGGAAACTGATTGCGCCGATTGGTCATCAGTGTATCCATTGCTTTACGAAAATGAGCACG
>JBJOOT010000244.1:0-4104 GCA_046051185.1 Pseudomonadota bacterium
AAAAATGCGTGGTGCAGTTGATCCATTAAGTTTAGGTCTATTGTTTGCTGCACTGATTACCGTGATTGGTGCAAATAATAGTACTACTTACCAACAAGCCGAAGCTAAACAGCAAGCCACCCAACTTCGCAAGGCTAGTTTTACTCAACAAATTCAAGAGCCGCTACCGACTAGTACCCCCAATCCTTGTAAAGCGCATTGTAAAGTTAAACCTTAAATTGATAATTTTTGAAGGAGCTGGCTGGACAGCTTATTCGGTCAAACATCCTAAGCCATGCTAGCATGGCTTAGCGGCTTAACTGGGTGTGGCATCTGTGCTTTTCAGTTGTAGGCGATAACCCTGCCCACGTACCGCGCTAATGGAGGCACTGCAATCGAGCATTCGTAATTTGCTACGGATGCGACTGATCAAAGTATCGACGCTGCGATCATTGCCAAAACTAAGCTCACTGCGACTTACACATTGCAACAAGGCTTTTCGACTACAGGCTTGGGGGGACTGCTGTACCAATAATACCAGTAAGCGTTGTTCAGCATCACTCAAGGGGCAAGTAACGGTTCTGTCTTGGCGTACTAAGACCTGCTCCTCGGTCAGCAATTCACAATTAGCAATCGTCAATATTGGTTGAGGTGGAGCATACCCCTGTTGATGATGGACACGTAAAGCCAGCGATCTGACTTTGAATACCAGCTCATCAGCCACAACCGGCTTGCTGATGAAATCATCTGCACCTTCGCGCAGACCTAATAAACGTTGCTCAGGATTAGCGCGGGATGAAATCATGATAATACCCACAGCTGATTGCTCACGCAGATAGCTAAGCGCATCCAGCCCATTAATTTGCGGCAATACCAAGTCAAGGATAATGACATCCAGCCTAGTTTGCTGAAGCAAGCTAAATAAAGCTTCGGCACTTTCACATTCGAAGACAGTCATGGGGTGTTCGCGCAAAGCAGAACCTAATAAAAAACGAGTGATAGCATCATCATCGACTATCGCTACTTTAATCTCAGGCATAGAGCAAAGATCAGGTATCGACACTCCCCCAGAGCTTCTACGCTGAACCATAATCTGTTCCCTCAATAAGATAACTGGCTGCTCGGTGATTTTTTCCTCTATAACATAAACACTAGAACGCAGGTAAGCTTGCCTATCGGAAAATTTGCTTTTGCTTAAAATAAGTACAAAATATTCGCCTTAAAATAAGCTGAGTTCTAGTTTTTGATAGTGCTTAAACTTAACGATGAGCGCTATTTTGGGCGGCTAAGGCCTCATCTACCATTTGAATTAATTCATCCGTTGCTTGCTCAGCAGTCATATTATTTAACCAAGCTTTTTGTAGGGTATTTTGTAAAAAGCTTAGGCGTAGGCGACTACGTGTATCGGGTAAGTGAAAATTATTTTCTTTAGATGTACTCCATGCTCGATATTGTTGATCGGCACAAGTATCTAAGCGAGAACTATCTAGGTTTTTTAAAATCGGAATACCGCCCTTTTTAATATTAAAATCAAATTGAAAATTAGGATCAAGGGCAATATCGAAAAGTAGTTTTTGACCTGCTTGTAAATTAGCTTCTTTATTATCAAGGGTAATGAAGCTATCAATACCGTAAATCATGGTTTTTCCTGAGCCAGGCGCAATGGTACAGAAAAAATCCTTGCCAGCAATTTTACCCTCCGCGATAAATTCACCTTTTGCAAAATCACCCATAATATTCATGGCAGCTTGCTGATTAACGACTAATAAAGCAGATTCATTCCATTTATAATTGGCGTATTTAGGTTCAGTATAAGGCTTTAGTTTTAAAAAAATATCAAAAGCTGATAATAGCTGATCGCGCCATTTGGCAATTGGTTGATCTTCACTATAAAAATCTTGAAAACCAAGATGACCTAATTCTTCGATTAAAATAGGATTAAAAGCCAAGCGCAAATGCCAAGGCTCAGTGGCGAGGGCTAGTGGTGTATGGCCTGCTTGTTTAATGGTTTTAGCCTGTTCTAAAAATTCTTGCCAAGTTTTAGGTAGCGGAAGATTCAAGGAATTATAAATATCCGCATTATAAAAAGCCATATTTTGAATATGAATACCAATTGGGATACCAGTAATGCTTTTATTTAAAGAAATAGCTTCGAGTACTTCAGGAAATAAAAGATTATCAAGCGCTTGATTATTCCAAGTAGATGGTAAAGGCTTTATAGCTTGTAGCTCGTGTAAAGCTTTCATATCATCCCCCGCTAACCATTGGGTAATTGCAGGCGGATAACCTAAGCTTAAACGCTCAACAATCAGCGCCCGTAGTTTATCATAATCATCAATTTCTATATTAGTAAAACTCCCGCCCCTGGCTTCAATCGCCTTTTTTAGTTCTTGTAGTGCAGCGCGTTCTCCTTGAGAAACCCAGAAATGAGCTAATTCTACTTCAGGTTTTGGTGTATCTGCTAAAGAAGGTAGTGTTATGAAAGCAACTAAGAAAGAAAATAGGTATTTCATAAATGATGATCCTTAATCAATAAATGGGTCATGTCTTGAAAAGAAAGTGGTTCTGAGTGTAGAAAGCCTTGTGAGTAACTGCAACCCATTGTAATAAGTAACTCAAGTGTTTCTACATTCTCTACTCCCTCACATACCGTTTTTTTATCTAAGCGACTGGCTAAATCGATAATAAATTTTACAATGACTTGAGCTTCTTTACTCTGCAGTAATTCAGTTGTGAAGCTGCGGTCAATTTTGATTTTATCAACCGGCAATTCTCGTAAATGCGAGAGATTGGCAAAACCCGTACCAAAGTCATCGAGAAAAATTTCTACTCCTTGTTTTTTCAAATGGCATAGATGTTTCTTGATAGTTGAAAACGAACGATCAAGAATAATAGACTCTGTAACTTCGATGCCCATCCAAGGTTTTGGATTCGAAAAAATATTTAACTCTTGCAAAGCCTGTTGATTAACTAATAATCCCTCCGTAAAATTAATATTAATACGCTCTAAATATAAGTTTTGCGCTTGCCATGCGTGGTAATCGCTTTCAGCTTTATTCAATACTTGTAAGGTAATCAGGGAAACTAAAGAGAGACGCTCAGCAATTGCTAGCCAATGTGAGGGAGGTATAATGCCTAGTTCGGGGTGATTCCAGCGAGCCAGTGCCTCAATATATTCAATATGCCGAGTTTGAAGATTAATAATTGGTTGATAGTAAACTAAGAATTCGTGATTATTAACTGCTGCGCGTAGTTCATTTTCAGTTTTTAGTAGTTCTCTAATAGGGACTAAGCTAATATCATCATAAAATAAAAAATGGCCTCGACCATTTTCTTTTACTCGATATAAAGCAATATCCGCTGCACTAAAAACTTCATGTGAATTAATGGGTTGAGAAGGATTAAAGATAATGCCCATACTACAACTAATAAAGATTCGATGAGTTTCATAAATAAATGATTGTTGGAGTTCACTCATTAAGTATTCACTGTATTGCTGTATCTCTAATTTGGTTTTTGAGTTTTCTATGATAATGGCAAACTCATCACCACCTAATCTATAAATACTTGTATTCAGTAAGCTAACTGTTTTTATTAAACGCTGTGCTATTTCAACCAGCAGGGCATCTCCTGTTTGATGCCCTAAAGTATCATTAATGGACTTAAAATGATCAATATCTAACAAAATAAGAGAAAAATTTAATAATTCATTACTTTGATCAATTAAATCTTGTAGTTTTTTGTTAAAAACAAAGCGATTAGGTAATAAAGTTAAGGCATCGTGACTGGCTTGAAATGATAGTATTTCATTTTTTTGTGAGAGATTTAAATAAGATTTTTCTAAAGCTTTGTTCAATCGATTGACTTTTAAAAACCAGATGCCCCATAATCCAATCAAAGCTAGTATTAATAAAATTGCATATAATATTTTTAATAATTTGTTCTGATTTAAAGTATTTTGATAAATTATATAATTTAATTCAGAAATTATGACTGATAATTTACTGCTATTATTAGATAATGAATCTATCGGTGTCCAGAAGTTATAGCCTGATTTTAAAGAATTAAAATCAGCATTGATAATATATTGTGAGCGATCATCTATTTTTTCTAAATAAGGATCAA
>JBJOOT010000245.1:0-4077 GCA_046051185.1 Pseudomonadota bacterium
CAGACTACCCACCCGTACTTCAAAGAACGCATCTAAGTTGGCGCTGGAGATACACAAAAAGCGTAAGCGCTCCAATAAAGGCAAACTCTGGTCTTGAGCTAAGTCTAAAACCCGATGGTTAAAAGCTAATAAGCTCAGCTCACGGTTGATAAAATAATGGGGGCAATTGAGGCTCGTTAAGACGGGTGTATTCATAAATCCTAGGTATCAGTGCTACAGGTACTTGCTAACGAAAAGTTCGCCACCATAATCTATAGTTGATGAATGTATGATGACAAATTCCGACTAAATAAATAGCAAGATAAGTTTTAGCGGATTTAAACCAAGGATAATATCAATGACAGCTCTCACTGTAGGTACTCCCTTACCTGATTTTACAGCGGCTATGACCTCGGATAAGACCTTCCGCCTATCCGATTTCTATGGCAAGCAAGCCCTCGTGCTGTACTTTTACCCTAAAGATAATACGTCCGCCTGCACCACGGAAGGCTTAGATTTCAGTGCCTATTATGCAGCCTTTCAAGCAGCGGAGACTGTAATCGTGGGTATTTCTCGTGATAGCCTAAAATCCCATGAAAACTTTAAGGCGAAGTACAATTTTCCTTTTGAACTGCTTGCAGATCCAGAGGAGCAGATTTGTCAGTTGTTTGATGTCATCAAATTGAAAAATAGATATGGCAAACAAGTACGTGGTATAGAACGCAGCACGTTCTTGATTGATCAGCAAGGTATACTCCGGCAAGCATGGCGCAATATTCGTGTAAAAGATCATGTTGCTGCAGTATTAACAGCTGCTCAAGCGCTTTAATGCTTTAATAATTACTCTACGGAAAGCACGCATGACTCCAGCACACCCTCAACATACTCACGAAAAACGTCTGTTTGTCCTTGACACCAATGTCTTAATTCACGATCCCACCGCTTTATTTCGCTTCCATGAGCATGATGTTTTTTTGCCAATGGTGGTGTTGGAAGAGCTGGATAAAAATAAAATAGGGGTCTCTGAGGTTGCTCGCAATGTCCGCCAAGTCAGTCGCTTTTTAAATGATTTGATTCAAGCGGCAGGCGAAGGCTCTTTAGAAAATGGCGTTTCACTCGATACTAATCAAATTTTTAGCCATGATAAGCATCCTCGAGGGCGTTTATTTTTCCAAACAGAATTCATTGATACCACCCTGCCACCCAATTTACCGAGTAATTCACCGGATAATGCTATTTTAGGGGTCGCCCTTCAGCTACAAGCTCGTTATCCCGAGCGCGATGTGATTTTAGTGTCCAAAGATATTAATCTGCGGATCAAAGCCAATATTGTTAATCTCAAAGCGGAAGATTATTTTAATGATCAAGTCTTAGAGGATGCTGATCTTTTACCGCGTGGCTTTCATGATTTACCGGCTAATTTCTGGGAAGAGCACAGCAAAAATATGCATTCTTGGAAAGAACAAGGTCATACTTTCTATCGTTTAGAAGGGCCACTGACTGCAGAATGGCAACCCGGCGAATTTATTAGCTTAGCTGGTGATAATGGGTTTCAG
Organism: Pseudomonadota bacterium; assembly: GCA_046051185.1. GTDB lineage: Bacteria > Pseudomonadota > Gammaproteobacteria > Thiotrichales > Thiotrichaceae > Thiolinea. The sequence goes on from JBJOOT010000245.1 coordinate 1,536, forward strand.
GCGATAGTACGCGAAATTAAGCCGGATCAAGTCATTGTAGAGACTATTCATAATTATACCGATACCCGCCATAGTGTTTGGGGAATTAACGCTCGTAACCGTGAGCAGAATTATGCACTGAATCTATTGATGGATCCTGATATTGATCTGGTGACTCTTCTTGGGGTTGCTGGTACGGGTAAGACTTTACTGACTTTAGCCGCAGGCTTAGCCCAGACTTTAGATGATCAGCTGTATAAAGAAATTATTATGACCCGCGCTACCATACCTGTGGGTGAAGATATTGGCTTTTTACCGGGCACGGAAGAGGAAAAAATGGCTCCGTGGATGGGGGCTTTAATGGATAATCTCGAAGTCTTAACCCAACCGACCAATGGCGGGAAATGGGGACGAGGAGCAACCGATGAGTTTTTGATGAGCAAAATCAAAATCAAATCACTCAATTTTATGCGCGGACGTACCTTTTTAAACCGTTATATCATTATTGACGAGGCTCAAAATCTCACCTCTAAACAAATGAAAACCTTGATTACTCGCGCAGGCCCCGGAACTAAAGTCGTGTGCTTAGGCAATATCGCGCAAATTGATACCCCATATTTAACCGAAACCTCATCTGGCTTAACCTATGTCGTGGATCGGTTTAAGACTTGGGAGCATAGCGGGCATGTGACTTTGCAACGTGGTGAGCGTTCACGCTTAGCAGATTTCGCTTCCGATAATTTATAAGCTTTAGCTCATGCCTATCTAAGTATCAATCACAGCCTAGCAGCTAGTTTCTGCTAGGCTAGAAGCTGCTGTTAAATCGTGGTAAACGGCTCATTCGGTACATCAAAAAAATCGACCTTGCCCGTTTCTAAAGAGTATTCAGCACCCACCACCAGTAAGCCATCCTGTGCGATGAGTTTCTCTAAAATCTCTGAACCATGCCGCACATGGCTAGTTGCCATCCGAATATTGGCACGGACTGCATGTCGAATTAGCTCTTCAGGGTCGTCTTTCAAGGGGGTTTCCATCAAAGTAGCCACCGCAGGCGCAATCCGCTCAACAATATAACGCTGATGCGAGGATGGATTTTGCTCCTTATTACGCAGGTCGGTCAAAGTCGCATTCACTGCTCCACATTGGGTATGCCCCATCACAATCACTAGGCGTGTACCGTATTGAGTTGCAGCGAACTCAATGCTACCAATCTGTGAAGGTGCGACCACATTCCCTGCCACACGGATTACAAATAAAGCGCCTAAACCTTGATCAAACACAACCTCAGCGGGTACTCTCGAGTCAGAGCAGCCCAGAATAATAGCAAACGGATTCTGCCCTGTGGTTAAAGCAGCACGTTGAGTATGACTAAGGAGTGAATCAAGGCTGCGTACATTATTAGCAAAACGCTCATTACCGTCACGTAGACGCTGTAAAGCCTCGCTAGCATTTACGGCGACATCTGTCATGTAAAACTCCAGTTCCGGGCATTCATCGCTAAGCCGGATGATTTAGTAGGTGGTGGGGTGCAGTAAAACGTGTACTACCCGCTTTGTCAATCCAAATACTAGCATACGCTTAGCCTTTGCCTCTAAGCAGCCCGTAGCCACTGCCAAGTTAAAATACCTAACCATGTCATTAATACCGAGCCAATCACATGCACACCTACCAAGCCCAAAGCCCAGACGATGCGTCCAGTTTGAATTAGCGTGAGCGTTTCTACTGAAAAAGTAGAAAAAGTCGTTAAACCACCACAAAAACCTGTAATCCACAGCAAACGCCATTCAGGACTCAGATTCGGCCAATGTATAAATACCGCTAAAGCAATCCCAATCAGATAAGCCCCAATTAAGTTGGCAAGTAATGTACCGGGCGGCAAAAGGGGAAACCAAGCATTAAGGCGCACACTCAACTGCCAACGCAAGATCGCACCCAACGATGCACCGATAGCAATCACTAGGATAGGTTTCCACGGCATGATTGAAACTCATTTAAAAAGAGTCTTGTATTATAAGCAGATCTTAGCTAAGGCAGCAGTTATACTCTGCGTTAATAGCGATCACAGTCCGGCCAGACTTTGAGGTAATTTTTTAAACAACGACTTGCTGATCTCTGTGTCTATTTTTGATGAAGCGGATCAGCACAAGCACCCGTAGGTTTGGAAGGTTTAGACATGAAACCTGCTTAATACGATCACTTGATTGCTGCAGTAGCCGTGGTGAATAATTTAATTTTAGTCACGCGCAATACTTACTAAGGAATGCTCGATGCGAATTATTGAAGGCGATTTAGCGGGAAGCCAAGTAAAAATTAATCAGGACAATGCCATACTTGAAATACATGCCCGCTTGATGATGGTGAAGTCTTATCGACTGCCTCAAGACATTGAATCGTTTGAAGTGCTCAGCAATAAAAGCTTTCATAGCTTTGAGCAATGGGTGATTATGGTTATATTAGCCCTGACAGGAGTAGGTTTACTGATTGCTTTGCCTATGTATTTTCTTGCTAAGAAAAAGCGTTTCACAGTGCGCCTAAAACCCAAACACGGCAAGCCGATGATTCT
>JBJOOT010000246.1:0-3995 GCA_046051185.1 Pseudomonadota bacterium
TAAAAACCTTCATTATGGGGATTCGCCGTATTCGTTCAGAAATGGATATTAAACCGGGGCAAGTCCTAGACATTCTGCTGCAAAACTGGAGTACTAACGATCAAGCTCTGTATGCAAATAATCAAGCCGTTGCTCAAAGCATGGCTAAAATCGGTCAAGCAACTTGGCTAGCGAAAGAGGCCATCGCCCCTGAATCGGCAACCGCTTTAGTGGGTGAAATGCAAATTCTGATTCCATTAGCCGGTTTGATTGATAAAGATGCAGAAATTGCCCGCTTAAGTAAAGAAATCGAGAAAATCGAAAAGAATTTAATAGGGGTAGAATCACGTTTAAATAACCCAGCCTTTGTAGAAAAAGCTAAACCAGAAGTGATTGAAACCGCACGCAAACAAGCCGAAGAACAAAAATCGGCCTTGGGGCAATTGCAAGGGCAGTTGGAGAAAATGAGGACTTTATAAACTTTAACAGGGTAAGCCTTAGTTAAAAGCTTACCCTGCTTGTGGTGCTTTCTTTAACTTCAACCCTCAATACCCGCATAAATCTCACTCACTAACAATAAACACCCCAAACAAGGTAAGTAAATTTCATCTTCCAAACGATCAAATTGCTGCAATTGCCATCCTCCTTCTGTTGAGCGAGTCAACATATCAATCTGTGGTTTATCCTGAGCCACAACTAAATAAGCCTGCAAACTTGGAATACCTTGATAGGCCAAAGACTTTTCCATATAGTCTTTGCGTAAAGTTGAATCAGAAGTGACTTCGATAATTAAACACGGCGTTTCTAGATAGTACTCATTCGATTCATCATCCTCACAGCTAATCACGACATCGGGATAATAATAGGCTGCATTTTTCTCGATCCGAACTTTCATATCAGAAAAGAAAATCTCACAGCCTTGCTTATTAGCGATAGGCTCTAGGCAGATAATAAAATTTCGAGCAATACGATTATGTCGCTTACTAGCACCCGCCATCAAATACGTTTGACCATTCACATACTCATGACGCTCAGTTGCTAATTTCTCACCGGCTAAATAATCAGCCTCACTAATAACCTGAACTAAGCTACGAGCTAATGGCATAACAGCCGCCTTATATTACTCATGACAAAATTAAACCTAAACTACTGTAAAAACTAAACTGAAACCGCAAAGCCCGTATACTGCCTTACTGATGGATGCCTAAAACCTAAAACAATATCTGCTTTAGGAATGCCTGCATCAACTAAATCGTTAGCAACGCCATATTCAGTCCCATCATATTGAACCCAAATTTTACTATCAATCAATTGAATATGAATAATCGAGCCTTGCAAATACTCATCCCCACGCCATCCTGCTTGTAATAAAACATAATTACCATGCTCATCATCAAAACTAACACTCGACTTGATGACCTCATCCGCAGAATCGTATTTGAGGTATTCCAATAATATATTCTTAATAATTTCAGGATAATTCACTTGGGTAGCCATTCGGTAATGACCTCATTTTCAGGATCAAATACTAGAACCTTGACAATCTTAGCATCTAATAAGATCTGACCAATTTCAACAGCAAAAATGGTATTAGCCACTTTGTTGGTGACGGCCAAAAATAATTCTCGATCAGGTTCAGTTTGTAGCATAATTTGCTTATAAAGCACGTATTGGCCAATAGCCTGCTCTAAATCATTGACATCAGAAACACCCGTAAAACTCTTGATCTCAACTACAATCTGGCGAGTACCTTTTTCTGCACTGAGTAGCATTTCTGCACCAAGGTCAGCAAATAAGCGTTTCTTGCCAATGGTTAGTTTATATGGATCATGTGTAATCACCCAACCATCCTTAATTAGAGCGGCTTTTACGGTATTATGGTAGATGTCTAAACGAGGCATGGCTATCCTTTTCGATTTTTACCGTATTAAAGTATAGCCGAGAAGCTCCTTGCTAGGCAGTAAAGCTCAGGTAAGTTCTATACCCTCCCCATTCGGTAAGCCACCAGTTGCTCAAAGCATGCTACCATGCCTAACGAGTCAATTAGCAACCCGTTGGTGTTGTGATTAATCTCTTAAAAATAATGCTTAACTAGAGGTCTAGAACATTGAAACAGCCAGTGTTGCCGATAGGGGTACGTTTATGGATGTATCTAATCTGCTTCAGTATTTTATTAATGCTGCCACTCACTCATAGCTATGCGGTGGGTAAATTATTTCCTTTTGATACCAGCACAACCCATCAAAATAGCACGCAACAAGGTGTTCCGCTTCCACCGGAACAAGCCTTTATGCTTGCCCCGCCCTTGTACGATGGCAAACAATTGCTCTTACGTTGGGAGCTGCCTGAACCACAACTCTATCTGTATAAAGAAAAATTCCAAGTTCGTGTCTTAAATCCCGAACTCCAAGTCGGTGAATTACAATTACCCGCAGGTGAACCCAAGCAAGATGAGTTCTTTGGTGATGTGCATGTGATTCATCAGGTTGCAGATTTGAAACTGCCGATTGAGCTTAACCCTCAAACCGCTGGCAAATTACAAGTCGAGGTGGGTTGGCAGGGTTGCGATGGTGATTTGGGCGTTTGCTATCCCCCTGAATTAAAATACTTTAGCGCGAACATTCCCACAGACCCCACGCAGCTAGCCCAAGGTTTTAGCCTAGAACCCAGTGAGCCACCTACACCCGCTACCGGTACAGCAGCGAATCCAAGTGCGGCAACCACTACGGAGCTAGCGCCAGCGGTGATTAAATCTGAACAAGATCAAATTGCCGATACCCTCGCGTATGGTAATTGGGCGCTAACTTTAGTGAGCTTTTTTGGGTTTGGCCTTTTGCTATCGTTTACGCCGTGTATCTTCCCAATGATTCCGATTTTATCTGGGATTATTGCCGGACAAAAACATCTAAATACACGCGGCGCTTTTATGCTTTCCTTGGTCTATGTGTTGGCAATGGCTGCAACCTATACCTTGGCTGGGGTCTTAGCAGGTTTATTTGGCAGCAATCTGCAAATCCTCTTTCAAAACCCTTGGATTTTAGGGGTCTTCAGTGCAGTCTTCGTACTCCTTGCTTTATCCATGTTCGGCTTTTATGAACTGCAAATGCCTGCTGCGATCCAACAGCGTTTAACCGATCTCAGCAATAAACAAGCCGGTGGTAATTTAATTGGGGTTGCGATCATGGGGATGTTATCTGCTTTGATTGTAGGGCCTTGTGTCGCGGCTCCCTTAGCAGGTGCTTTAATTTATATTGGGCAAAGTGGAGACGCTCTATTAGGTGGAGCCGCCTTATTCATGCTGAGCTTGGGGATGGGGATTCCGCTCTTAATTATTGGCACTTCAGCGGGTAAATTCCTACCACGTGCCGGTACATGGATGGAAAGCATCAAAGCTATCTTTGGCGTGATGCTCTTAGGGGTTGCCCTCATCTTATTAGAACGCATTCTGCCTGAAATGCTGATTATGCTCTTATGGGCGGCACTGATTATTATTTCTGCAGTTTATATGGGTGCACTCTCACCTTTACCCACTCATAGCACGGGCTGGCGTACCTTGTGGAAAGGCTTGGCTGTTTTATTCTTAATACAAGGTAGTTTAGTTGCGATTGGTGCTGCTGCGGGTAGCACTAGTCTAATTCAACCCTTAAAAGGCGTTTTTAGTGGTGAATCGACGCATGAACTGCGATTCCGCCCCGTTAATAGCCCTGCTGAACTCAATCAAGCTTTAGCAGAAGCTAAAGGTAAACCCGTCTTATTTGATTTCTATGCAGACTGGTGCGTGAGTTGCCGCGAAATGGATAAATACACCTTCACAGATCCAACGGTAAAAACGACTTTACAAAACTTTGTACTCTTACGTGCTGATCTATCAGCCACCACTAAAGCTCATCGTGAGTTATTAAAACAATTTAATTTATACGGCCCTCCGGGAATTATTATCTTTGATACCAACGGGCAAGAGCGCAAAAACCTACGTATAGTAGGCTTCATGCGGGCTGAACCTTTTGCTAAACATG
>JBJOOT010000247.1:0-3985 GCA_046051185.1 Pseudomonadota bacterium
CCATAGTCACTAACAAGGAGAACCATTCAAAGTTGCCAGCAAAAGGTGTTGCTGCCGTGCCTTGAGGCCAAAAAGTATGCCAAGCAAAGAAGACTGCCAAATTTAAAATTACGCCAACCACGGCTGCCGTAATTGCAGTTAAGGGTGCGGTATATTTCAGATTGTTGCGCGTGCTTTCGACTAAAGGTCCTCCTACGAGAATAAACAAAAAGGAGGGCAAAAAGGTAAAGAAGGTAGCCACGGTCGCGCCTGCAAAACCCGCCGCTATCGGATTAGCCAGCACTTGTTTAGTGACCCCGCCCAAATAGCCTATCCAAGTCACCACCATAATCAATGGACCTGGCGTGGTCTCTCCTAAAGCAAGGCCATCCATCATTTGCGGGCCGGTTAACCAAGCATAATGTTCTACGCCCCCTTGATACACATAGGGGAGTACTGCATAAGCCCCACCAATGGTTAAAAAGGCGGCCTTAGTAAAAAAGCTACCCATATCACTAAGAGTCTGCTGTCCACTGAGAGCTAGTAGCAGCATAGCCATGCCCCAAATAGCTATGAAGATTGCCACCATGCCCCAACATTTTGCCCATGAGAATTGGGCATGCGCAGGGGTGGGTGTATGGTCATCAATAACGGCTGCACCATAGCTTTGATGGGAAGCTCCATGACCCCGATGACTGCTATTGAATTTATTGGGCAATAATTTTCCACCGAGGATTCCGGCTGTTCCTGCGGCTAATACGATCCACAGGAAACTGATATTCAATACAAAAACTCCGATAAAGGCGAGGGCGGTAATACCCCAAAGTATTTCATTTTTCAATGCTTTAGAGCCAATCCGCCATGCAGCGAACAATACCACGGCCACGACGGCGGGCTTCATGCCATAAAAAATACCAGCTACTAAAGGTAGATCGCCCCAAGCTAGATAGACGCCTGCTAATATCGAGAGCAATAAAAAAGCAGGCAGAAAAAATAAGACCCCTGCAATAATAGCACCGAGCACTCCATGCATGAGCCAGCTAATGTAAATCGCTAACTGCGTAGCCTCAGGGCCTGGCAATAACATGCAGTAATTGAGAGCATGCAAAAAGCGTTGCTCTGAAATCCAGCGCTTTTTTTCTACTAAATCGGTGTGCATGATGGCAATTTGCCCAGCTGGCCCCCCGAAACTAATAAAGCCCAACTTCAGCCAATAAGCAAAAGCCTGCCCTAAACTGGGTGTGGGTGGGGCAAGGTGTTGTGATTCTGTATGCAAAGAATCTGCTCCTAAAGTGGCTAGATTTTAATAGGTCAATCGTATTGAGGTTGATATATAAACTATAGAAAGGTTAACAATGTAGAAAGCCATCAGATTTTACTCTTTGGGTTATGAAAAGATAAAACTTATTTAGTTTTGTATAAGTTAAAATCCAACTTTCCATTTTGCTCAGAGGGACAGTTAGTTTGTCAGCTCAACATGTTTAAACAACCATAAAGTTGTACAAGAAAATCGACTGAGTGAGTGAAAAAAGCTATTATATAAGCTGTTCGGAGGAGTTGGCGTCATCATAATCAAGGTGTTTTTTACTAATCTATGGCCACGTCGCAGCAACTTAAAGCTTTGCTACGCTCACACATTGAAGGTGACGATGCACAGTTTTATTCAATTGCTATGCAACTTGCTGCACATGAGGCTAAGCAAGGTCACAGTCAGTTAGCAGCCGAAATACGCGACTTGATTGATCAGGCTAAACGTAATCGCTATAAAAAAGAACTAGCCATTGTTCCTTTAGTAAAACCTAAGGGTGAATTTTCTGAGCTTCTTGTGGCAAGTTATCCAAAACAACGCCTAAGCGATATTATTTTGCCACCTGATATAGAAAAACGTCTTAATCGTCTAATTGATGAACATAAACAAGTACAAAAGCTACGCTCCTACAATCTTTCTCCAAGAAAGAAAATCCTCTTAGTAGGTCCTCCTGGTACAGGGAAAACGCTGACTGCTTCTGTATTAGCAGGTGAGTTAGGACTTCCTTTATTTGTTGTTAGGCTAGATAGCTTAATGACTAAATTTATGGGGGAAACCGCCTCTAAGCTAAGATTGATTTTTGATGCTATTCAGCAGGTGCGTGGCATTTATTTGTTCGACGAGTTTGACAGCATTGGTTCGCATCGCGGCATGAGCAATGATGTTGGGGAAATTCGTAGGGTCTTAAATAGCTTTTTACTCATGTTAGAGGGCGATCAGTCTGACAGCATTATTGTTGCTGCCACTAACTATGTTGATCTACTAGATCATGCGCTCTTCCGTCGATTTGATGATGTAATTGAATATCATCTTCCAACAGAAGAAGAGATCATATTTACTTTAAAAAATAAACTCACAAATATTCCGAAGGGAAGAATAAACTGGAAAGCTTTAGCAGAAACAGCTAACAAACTAAGCTTTTCGGAAATATCACAAGCGTGTGATGATGCCATTAAACATATTTTAATCAATGATAAAAGCAAAATATCCCAAGCTGATATCATAAATTCCCTTGAAGATCGAATAATTTCTACTCATTATACTAGCTCACGGTAAATTCTTGCTGCTCAAATGTTGCATTGTCATTTGGGTAAGAAGCACATTGAGTTGAGAGTAGTACATGCCTGAAATTAACCCTAATCTTCCGCATCTAATTATACCTATCAAAGCTCAAAACGAGCGATTTAAAACTCCTAAAAAGGGGGGCAGTGGTGAGGTAGAGTTACCAACCCGAGAGCGCGAGGCTCATGCTCATAAACTTATTGTACAACTTGAACAGCTTAAGCTGAAAGAACGAGGGTTGATTGATGAGCAACGTGCTCATGGTATTGAAACAGGTGGTATTCAAATTGAGTTTCTTAGTGATCCAGGACTGACTTTAAAATTAGAAAGCCTAGAGTTTCAGCAGCGTGGAATTGAATTATGTTCAACCCATCAGAATGATGAGGGAGCAACAACAGCTACGGTATTTATTCCTGAAGGTAAGATTGATTATTTTCTTAAAAAAATCATTGATTACAAAGAGAAGAATACTAAACCACGTGAAGATGGTACGGTCAGTCCAAAGAATCAAGATCTGGTGGAGAGTATTGCTGATATTAAGTTAGCAGTTCTAGATGCTTTATGGACAGATGGGTCAGCTCTACTACCTGTAAATTCAAATGAGGCTATTTGGTGGGAAGTTTGGATAAGACTATCTGACACTTCAGATAATATGGCTTTATTTCAAGAGCATGCTAGGCGACTAGGGCTTAGGCTTAAAGATAATACAAGGGAGATCGTTAAGTTCATAGATCGAGCAATTATTTTGGCTTATGGCACGAAAGAGGTTATGGCTCGCTCCATTCTATTATTGGGGGTCATAGCTGAATTACGCAGAGCAAAAGAGGTTGGTGGTTTTTTCACAGAATTAACTATTTTAGACCAAAGAGAGTGGGTTGATGATCTCTTTTCTAGGATTCAAGTGAATGAAGATTCAGATATCTATGCTTGTTTATTAGATACAGGAATTAATCATCCTCATCCACTGCTAGCCTTGGTGGCTGATGCTGGGGATATGCACAGTTATGAACCTGTTTGGGGAACTCATGATGGACATCGCAGTGGACATGGTACACCAATGGCGGGTTTGGCAATTTATGGTGATTTGACAGATGTTCTAGTTTCTAATAGATCTGTCGAACTAAATCATAGACTAGAATCTGTAAAAATACTGCCTAATTCGGGCAGTCCTCCAAATGACCCAAGTCTATACGGTGCTATTACTCGTGAGAGTATTTCCAGAGTAGAAATAATACCCGAACGCAAACGTGTATTTTGTATGGCAGTCAGTTCCGATGGAAGAGAACGTGGTAAGCCATCCTCATGGTCAGCTACTGTTGATAATTTAACATCCGGTGCAGACGATGAAACTCAGCGCCTTATCATTCTCGCTGCTGGTGATGCAGATCCTGGATATTATGTAGATTATCCTTGTAG
>JBJOOT010000248.1:0-3877 GCA_046051185.1 Pseudomonadota bacterium
ACATCAAAATGTTCTTGAATATAAGTTTTGAGTGGTTCTTTAAGGAAGTTATCTTCCAACATTTTTGCACAATAGGGGCAGTTATTGAGATGAAAAAATAAGATAAGCTGTTTATTGTTTTCTGTAGCTTCCTTAACATCATCTTGGATTTCTAGGAAACTTTCTTTGAACCAATCGGGCATTTCATGTGCAACCCCGCCGACGACTTTGCCTTCGGTGGTTGCGGCATAGCTCGCTGAACAAGCTAAGAACAGGGTCAATAATAAATTAAACCCCCACAGCCAAAGCTTGGTTTTTGTTAAGGTTTGCATCGCTTAATCCTCCTTGCTCATCAACCGCTTAAGCATACTTTGACTATTCAGGAGAGGCGAGAGACCAAGAGGGATATAAGCCTCATGCATTCCGACCTACTCTGAAAGCTAAGGGCCACTCAGTTACATAATGCGTTTGATCTTCCCATAATTTAGCAACTTGCTGTTCTAAAATATTCACTGGATCATGCCCTTGTGCTTTTATATAGCGCTCAGTCGCTGACCAACTGCGTAGATAACCCATTAATTGCGCTCGACTCCAAGACAGCTGCATGCTGAAAGCGGGGGCTGGGAATTCTGGAAAGGGGAAAGGTAAAGTCTGATAACCCTTTTCGACGATAGCCCGTTCCGGTGGCCAATAAGGGCCTAGGATTTGTGTGTAAAAATTTTGTACTAATGCATTAATAGCAGGCTGCTGAATTTTAAGTACCCCATAAGTCCAAACAGCTAATACTCCTTGGGGTTTTAAGACGCGCTCTGCCTCGGCATAAAACTGGTTTAAATTAAACCAATGCAGTGCTTGGGCCACCGTAATTAAATCAACACTCTGATCCGCTAGCCCGCTGTGTTCAGCAGAAGCAACCCGCCATTCAATCGATGGATAGGGTGTGGCTGCGGCAATTTGTTGCTCGCTTGCATCGGTGGCAATCACTTGCTGAAAATATTCGGCTAAACCCAAGCTGGCTTGGCCTGTACCGCAGGCGCAATCCCAAGCTAATGCTGTGCTGGGGCTAATCTTGGCAAGCCAAGTGTACAATTCGGCAGGGTATTGCGGGCGGTAAGTAGCATAGGTTTTGGCTAAATTAGAAAAATGATCTTTAAAACTGGAGGTCATAAATAAGCCTTTTGAGAAAAAATAAGCAAAACATTAGGGTTTTTTTGCATCTGCTTCTATCCTTTAATCTTGAATTTAACAAATTAACCCTTATTTCTTTCAGGCGATTCAGTACATGGAGCGTGTAGCAGCGTGACAAGATTTTGGAGATCAAAAATGAACCCAGTAGAACAAAATAAACAAGACCAACCCCAAGAGTCGACGGCTCAAGCCTCTCAAGGTGCAGAAGCCGCTCATATCGAGTTAGCTAGTATGCAAGCTGAGCTGACTAAACTGCAGCAGGAGTTAGCAGCGGCTCAAGCGAAGGCTCAAGAAAATTGGGAAATGTATTTACGAGGGCAAGCAGAGGCTGAAAATCAGCGGCGACGTTATGAAAAGCAAGTCGAAGATGCCCATAAGTTTGCGGTGCAACGTTTTGCTGAGGCCTTACTACCTGTCGCAGACAGCCTAGAAATGGGTCTGCAATCCCAAGGCGATGCCAATAGTTTGCGCCAAGGTATGGAATTAACTTTAAAACAGTTCGAAGCGGTGATGGATAAGTTCAAAATGGAAGCGGTGAATCCATTAGGGCAGCCCTTTAATCCTGAACAGCATCAAGCAGTTGGTATGCAGCCCCATCCTGAGTATGACAATAATACCGTCTCTTTAGTCATGCAGAAGGGCTATACCTTGAATGGACGCACTATTCGTCCGGCAATGGTGATGGTTAGCAAAAAGTAGTTAAAAAAGCATTTTTTCTGGGGTTATTAGCCTTGAAAAACGATAAATAGCCCCTATCTAAGGATGCAGTTAGCGACTTTTAGTCGCAGTAGTTAAAAAGATTTCTGGAGAAGCAAAGATTATGGGAAAGATTATTGGTATTGACTTAGGTACAACCAACTCTTGCGTAGCGGTCATGGATGGCGACAAGCCACGGGTTATTGAGAATTCAGAGGGTGATCGTACCACTCCGTCAGTGGTTGCTTTTATGGATGACGAGGTATTAGTCGGTCAAACCGCCAAGCGTCAAGCGGTGACTAATCCTGAAAATACTTTATATGCGATCAAACGTTTAATCGGGCGGCGCTTTAAAGATGATGAAGTACAAAAAGATATTAAATTAGTACCTTACAAAATTGTCCCAGCCGACAATGGTGATGCTTGGGTTGAAGTTCGTGGTAAAAAAATGGCACCGCCTGAGGTTTCTGCACGGGTGCTAATGAAAATGAAAAAAACGGCGGAAGACTACTTAGGTGAGCCAGTCACTGAGGCCGTTATTACTGTACCTGCTTATTTCAACGACTCGCAACGCCAAGCCACTAAAGACGCTGGCCGTATCGCAGGTTTAGAAGTTAAGCGGATTATCAATGAGCCAACAGCGGCAGCTTTAGCCTATGGTATGGATAAATCCAAAGGTGATAGCAAAATTGCGGTCTACGACTTAGGTGGGGGTACTTTCGACGTCTCCATCATTGAAATTGCTGATGTGGATGGCGAGAAGCAATTCGAAGTTTTATCAACCAACGGTGATACTTTCCTCGGTGGTGAAGACTTTGATATGCGCTTGATCGACTATTTGGTCGATGAGTTCCGCAAGTCATCTGGCGTGGATTTAAAAGGTGATCCATTAGCGATGCAGCGCCTGAAAGAGGCGGCAGAAAAAGCCAAGATCGAGTTGTCCTCTAGCCAGCAAACCGATGTGAATTTACCTTACATCACTGCAGATGCTTCTGGTCCAAAGCATATGAACATTAAAGTGACTCGTGCTAAGTTAGAATCCTTAGTCGATGATCTGATCACCCGTACGATTGATCCTTGCAAGACTGCGCTGAAAGATGCAGGTTTAAGTGCCGCACAAATCAATGAAGTCATTTTAGTCGGTGGTCAAACACGGATGCCAAAAGTCCAAGAAGCTGTGAAAAACTTCTTTGGCAAAGAGCCTCGTCGTGATGTGAACCCAGACGAAGCGGTGGCCGTTGGTGCGGCGATTCAAGGCGGTGTCTTAAGCGGTGGCGTGAAAGATATTCTGTTATTAGACGTGACTCCCTTGTCCTTGGGTATTGAGACTTTGGGCGGCGTAATGACTAAGCTGATTGAGAAAAATACCACGATTCCAACTAAGGCAAATCAAGTGTTCTCAACAGCCGATGATAATCAAACCGCTGTTACTGTGCATGTCGTGCAGGGTGAGCGTCAAATGGCGCGGGATAATAAATCACTCGGCCGCTTTGACTTGCAAGATATTCCACCTGCGCCGCGTGGTATGCCACAAATCGAGGTGACTTTCGATATTGATGCGAATGGTATTCTGAACGTATCAGCGAAAGATAAAGCAACTGGCAAGCAGCAATCTATCGTGATTAAAGCTTCTTCTGGTTTATCCGATACTGAAGTTGAACGCATGGTAAAAGATGCTGAAGCTCATGCAGAAGAAGACCGTAAGCAACGTGAATTGGTGGATGCACGCAACCAAGCCGATGGTTTAGTGCATGCAACTGAAAAGTCATTAAAAGAGTATGGCGATAAAGTTGATGGTATGGATCGGGCGAATATCGAAAGTTTAGTCCGTGAAGTGCGTGACGCTCTAAAGGGCGATAATAAAGATATTATCGAGCGTAAGAGTGAGGCTTTAGCCGAGGCTTCTGGTAAATTGATGCAGAAAATGGCTGGCATGAATGCAGGTGCTGATGCGGGTGCAGCAGGCGCTGCGGGTCAAGCTGGTGGTTCTAAATCAGCTGATGATGACATCGTT
>JBJOOT010000249.1:0-3847 GCA_046051185.1 Pseudomonadota bacterium
TAATAATAACTATTCAATAGCAAGAGTAGGTAGTTCATGGAGATTATCTAAGATGCAAATTCGTGGTCAGCTGCTTAGGCTAACAGCTTACTCATTATGTATTTTTATAACTCAGCTATTTGCTTTACACGCAATGGCGGCTGATACCTCCTTGACTAAAAGTATGCAAGTCGGGGTGAATTTACAAGTGCGTGCTTATTTACAAGGCCCGTATGAAGCAAGCACTGATTTAATGAAAGATCATTTGCGTGCTAAAGGCCTTTTACCGCTGCAACAACCTTATAACAGTGCGCCCTTTTTTTATCAGGGAAGTGAAGCTTTAAATCGTTCACTCACCAGTGTTTCTTTAGGTGGGGATGAGGACGCTTTGATTGATTGGGTTTTGCTAGAGTTACGCAGTGCAAGCAATCCAAGCCTTATTCTGGCGCAAAAAGCAGTGGGTTTGCAGGCTGATGGCGATCTTATGGATGTACAGACGGGTTCAACCCGCTTAAATTTTTTAAATCTAAGTGCAGGTTCGTATTATGTGGCTTTACGACATCGCAATCATTTAGGGGTGCTGAGCGCAACGGCAATCGCTTTGAGCTTTACTAGTCGTTTGATTGATTTTGCTCAGCCAACCTTTGCAGTCGCTGGTCAACATAGTCGTTATCTGTATAAAACCAAAGCTTTGCTGTGGGCGGGTGATCTGAATCAAGATAAAAAAGTGATTGCTCATGGTCTTGGCAGTGATACTACCCAGCTGATTAGTGCAGTCTTCAGTGCAAGTGGGAATACAGACTTTAATACTAGCTATCGTCTCAATGGCTATGCGGCCACCGATCTGAATTTAGACGGTGAGACTCTCGCAGTTGGGCCAAATAATGACAGTCGTATGATCGCTAGCAATATCCTAAGCTATCCTACAAACACTTCCTTTGCGGGCAATTATATTGTACAGGGCAATGCGTATTGAACAGTCTATATCTTAGATCTAGTTTCAGTCATGATGGTGATGATCATGCGGGGGGATGTGCTTAGTTGTCTAGTGTGGTTGGCTAAGCGCTCATACTAACAATTCAAAACTTAGCTTGATATTAAATTTATTAATATAGTATTATTTAATATTATTTTTAGTTTTTTTGACTAAATTTTGACTAAAAATTTCTGTGCTAACTTGGAGCACAACGCAGTGCTGAAGCACGCTGAATAATCATAAAAACAATGGAGTGAATAGCATGACCTTTTCACGTTTGCTGCCATCCAGTGCTCTAGGGCAGTTTTTTTGTGGCCTAATCTTATGGGTTTTAAGTGATCAGGTCTTAGCCTTAGGTTGCACGGCTGTAAGCTATACCTATACCGACAATGGTACGAACAATAGTTATTCGTTAAATGCCGGTGAATCCTTAAAAATTAATACTGGTACGTACACAGGGACGATTAATAATTTTGCAGCTAACTCCAGTATTTGTGTGGAAACAGGGGCGAGCTTCATACCCAGTGCTTTGACAAATAATGCCGGTTTACTCACAAACTATGGCATCACTAAGCTCCAAACCTTTGCTTACAATCAAGCAACGACGCTAGACAACTATGGCCTATGGTATTTCATGGGCGGCCTTAATTTTAATGGCAGTATCACCATCCACAATCGTGAAAATGCCACTATGACGATGACGAATAATTTTCAGTTATCGAATGGCTCTACATTAGAAAATCAGGGCTTGATTTTAGCAAAGCAGGATCTTAATACCAGCTCAGGGACTAGCTTAAGTAATCAATATCGTCTTGAAATAGCAGGTAATTTCAATCCGGGGGGGAGCTTCAGCAACTTTGGCCGAGCTTATGCCAAAAGGTTCATGAATACCAATGCGAGTGCCACCGTTAACAACTATTGCACTTTGCTTGCAACCGAGGGCTTTAATAATAACGCAGCCCTGATGTCAAACTGGGGAACCATTGTAATGGCCGATGCTGCTGGTATACCCAGTGGGATTTGGCAAAATAATATGAACTTTTTCAATAGTAATGGAGCAAAAATTGCGGGTAAGGATTTCATAAATAATGCTTCTTTCAGTGGTTCTGGGGCATTAATTTTTTCAGGTGACACTCGCAATCAAGGCGCGTTCACGGGTGATTCGATCAACCCGATTAATTTTTATGATGAAACGCCAATCACAGGTTCACTCTTTGATAATTATACAGTAGTAGCAACGAATACTTTCCGTAATTTCTTTGCCCGCCCTACTGAACTAGATGCACCGACTACTTGTACGAGTCCGTATAAGATTTTAGCTAATTTAAAATTATGCCCTGCCAACAGCGCTCTGCAAGATCAAGCAAGCTATGGGAGCAATGTAACGGCTAATAATGTCGATAATCCAACCCAAGCTCTTGGCGCATTAGACAATGCAGCAAGCACAGCCAGCTCTAGCAATTCAGCAAAAATCAATACTAATGGGGTACTGACTTTAGATTTAGGTAAAGTCATTCCTGCTGATTCACCGATTATTTTATCGCTCGCACCGGTGGATAATACGGCGCGAATTAAAATCGAAGTTTCTTTAGATGGTATTGTTTTTACAAATAAAGGTAGCTTTGGGAATGCAGGTAGTTTAGGTACTGCTCCACTGAATCAATTAGCCCGAGTCGTTATTAATGCCAATGGGGGCGGCTCACAATATCTTCGTTTAAGTTATGAAGCTGGTTCGATGTGGGTAGATGGTGCGGAGTCTTTGCAATCTTGCAATGATAGTTATGATTATGGTGATGCTCCTTCAAACTATGGGAGTGCGGCGCATAAAATCACGGCAACGAGTCTGTATTTAGGTGAGACGACGCCTGATGCAGAGAGTGCGAGTATTCACTCAATTCGTGCAAATGGGGATCTTGATGATGAAGATGGCCCTCCTCAACAGGCCGTTGGCTCTGGAATTCCGCGTTTTAGTGTCTTAAAAATGACGGATATGAGTTATAGCACCATGATTCGTGCCACCAATCAGACTGGTAGTGTCGCCAAACTCAGTGCTTGGATTGATTTTGATAAAAGTGGCAGTTTTGATACTGATGAACGAGCCATGGTTGATGTTCCAAACGGTGCAAATAATCTTGAGACCTCAGTCACTTGGGCGAGTATTCCAACGGATATTAAACTTGGCACGACTTATGTCCGTTTACGCTTGACCACGGATGCTAGTGCCGCATCACAAGCCGTAGGCATTGCTCCCAATGGTGAGGTGGAGGATTTCGTTTTACCTATCCACATGGACATTCCACCAAATAGTCCGAATATCTCGATCTCAACTACAGCAGCCCCTTTAGCTTGTCAAGCCGTGGTTTTCGAAGATGATTTTAATGATCTTTCGCTAAATAGCCTCAGTTATTGGGGAGCTAATCGTGCAGGAGCCGTACCGATTCGTTCTTGGACCGCTGCAGGCGGTGGGGTTGATACCTATGCTCAGTTTATAGATTGGGGATTAGGCTATGGGACTTCGATTTATTTTGGTAATGGTGCGGTACGTAATGTTAGTCCCAATCTTGGCAGTGGTTTTAGTTTTGATCCCCAAGGCAAGTTATTAACCCCGCTTGATGCGGTCGCTTTACGTGACACGATTGATGATTTGGATGCTTCCGGCTCTATTGAAAGTCATTGGGGGGTATTGCCAGTGAGTTTATCGCGCTCATTCCCTACCGTAGTGGGTAAAACCTATCGCTTGTATTTCTCAGCTTTACGTGAGGCAGGGGCATTTTTACCCGGCATTATGCGGGTTGATGCCCCCGGCGGTTCGATTCATTTTAAAGCCCCCGCTAGCACAGAAGGTCTCTTGAATTATGCGATTGATTTTACGGCAGTCAGCTCAACTTCTTC
>JBJOOT010000250.1:0-3807 GCA_046051185.1 Pseudomonadota bacterium
TGCATGAACCGCGAACAGTGCAGATTTTGTGCGGGTTAGCGGCTGCTATTCGCTAGTATTAGCGAGATAACAGCCAAAAAAAGTTGCTCGTTTAATGGTGATGATGGCCACCCGGTCCATGAGCATGGCCGTGACTTAATTCATCTTTAGTGGCTGCTCGTACCTCTAACACTTTAACTTTAAAGTTCAAGGTTTCACCTGCTAAGGGATGATTGCCATCAATCGTAATGGTATCGCCATTGACTGCGGTGATCACAATAGTCTGCATGCCAGCATTGGTTTGAGCATGGAATTGTGCACCGGGAACAATATGCTCCTCATCAGCCCCTGCGAACATCGAGCGGGGGACTTGTTGTAATAAGTTGTCATCTTTGAGGCCATAGGCTAGCTCAGGTGGAATGGTGACTTCTAATTCGTCACCGGCTTGTTTACCTGTTAAAGCATTTTCTAGACCAGGAATAATATTATGCGCACCATGCAGATACACAAACGGATGTTGGGCATCCGCTTGATCAAGAATATTGCCTTGGGCGTCAGTTAACACATAAGCCAAACTGGCAACGGTATTGGGAGCAATTTGCATGCAAATTTCCTTTAGGGTTGGCAGCGACTCTCAGGGTGGTCGCGGCGATGATTCAGGTAGCGATCACTACCATCCGGGCTGGTTTTAAAGCGCCGGTGTGTCCACAGATACTGTTCGGGGAACTCGCGTACCTGTTGCTCGATAATCTGATTGATTCGGGCGGTGTCAGTATGAACGGATTCGCTCGGAAAGTCTTGTAGAGTGGGTAAAAAACGCAGCAGGTAGCCTTGTTGAGTCCGTACTGTAAAAAAGGGAACGACTTTAGCTCGCCCTAATGAAGCAATTCGGCTAGTCGCAGTATTGGTCGCGGCTTCTACACCAAAAAATGGTACGAACAGACTCGTTTTTTGATCAAAATGCTGATCTTGCGCATACCAAACTGTAAAACCCTGCTTTAAGCTGTGTAGCATACTGCGGATATTATCGCGGGAAATCGTTTGCCCATATCGATTCGTGCGAAGCTTAGCCACTTGCTGTTCAATAACAGGGTTTTGATGAGGGCGATACACTACATGCAAGGGTAAATAAGGAGCTAATAAGCGTCCACCTAGTTCAAGGCTGGTAAAATGTGCACTTAATAGAATTACCCCTCCTTGTTGATGAGCGTTTTTTAGATATTCCAAGCCTTCAAAAAAAGCTAACTTTGTTAAACGCTGTTCGCTACCCCACCAACTTAAGGCGGTTTCTAATAAGCCTTGTCCGAGGGAAATAAAATGCTGACGACTCAAGACCACCCGTTCTTCAGCCGTTAACTCAGGAAAAGCCAGTTCTAAATTCACACAACAAATAAAGCGTCGCCGTTTTAAGGTATGAAACATAGCTAAGCCCAATTGTTTGCCAAGCCACATTTGCAAGCGCCACGGTAGTTGGACTAGCAACCATAAGCAGCCTAAACCGCACCAAGTCAGCCAATAACGTGGGTGAAAGAGAGCCTGCTGTTTTGTGCTTTGATCCATACCAAGGGTTATTTTGTTAAAAAGCTGGGCTATGTTAAACCGTTTAAGGGAATTTGCTAGTGACCTTGATGATTACCTTGATGATTAAAGCGAAAAGGGGTTAAAAGCTAAAAGTATGGTCAGTGTTAGTTACAAGATTTACTTTAGTTAGCACAACTTAGGTTAAAATATGAATAAAATCAGGCCATCATTACTAAGTATCTTTCCTTATTCTTCCCTTATTTATGCAAAATTAACGCAAGGAGTTGATTAATTCATGAGTATTGCAAGCGTTGTAAAAATCAAAGCACAAGGCGGCCCTGATGTCATGGATTTGGTGGAGGAAGTGGTTAATCCACCTGCTGCGGGGCAAGTACAAGTGCGGCAGACAGCCATTGGCTTGAATTATATTGATACTTATCATCGAAGTGGTTTATATCCGGTTCAATTACCCAGTGGCCTAGGCTTGGAAGCGGCAGGTATCGTAGAGGCGGTGGGTGAGGGCGTGGAGCATTTACAGATTGGGGATCGAATCGCTTATGGCACGGGGCCGATTGGGGCTTATGCGAGCTTACGCAATCTACCCGCGAATCGGGTTTGTAAATTACCCGCAAGCATTAGCGATGAAACCGCAGCAGCGATGATGCTCAAAGGTATGACGGTGCGCTATTTATTGCGTGAAACCTATAGCGTACAAGCGGGCGAAACGATTTTATTTCATGCCGCTGCGGGTGGGGTGGGCTTAATGGCTTGCCAATGGGCGAAGGCTTTGGGGGTTACGGTAATTGGTACGGTAGGCTCTGCAGAGAAAGCCACCATTGCACACGCGCATGGCTGCGATTACACCATCAATTACAATACCGAAGATGTGGCAAAGCGGGTACGTGAAATTACCCATGGTCAAGGTGTACCTGTGGTCTATGACGGGGTGGGGCAAGCTACTTTAATGGGATCTTTAGATAGTTTACAGCCGCGGGGTTTATTGGTGAGCTATGGCAATGCGTCTGGAGCCATTACTCAATTTGATTTGGGTTTATTATCTGCCAAGGGTTCTTTGTATGTAACTCGCCCAACTTTAATGACCTATACCGCAGCAGATGATGCCATGCAGGAAAATGCTAATGATTTATTTGCGATGGTGGAGGCTGGATGTTTAAGTGTGCCGATTCATCAGCGCTATGCGCTCAACGATGTGCAACAAGCGCATCGTGATTTAGAGGGACGTAAAACAACAGGCACGACTTTGTTAATTCCTTAAGACTGTAAGCCTTACAGGTTTCTACACGTTTTTGTGTTTTAATATGGAAGATTAAGTGCAAAGCTGATTATTTTAATACAAACCTAGGAGAATAGAATGATCCAAGTTGGCGAAAAAATCCCAGCCATTGATGTAACAGTTGCAGCTACAGAAGGGCATAAAAAAATTAATACTGTCGATTTATTCGGTGGTAAAAAGGTGGTGTTATTTGCCTTACCCGGTGCATTTACCCCGACTTGTTCAGCGGCTCACTTACCCGGCTATGTGGTGCATGCCGATGATTTTAAAGCGAAAGGCGTGGATATGATTGCTTGTCTATCCGTGAATGATGCTTTCGTCATGCAAGCTTGGGGTGAAGCACAAAATGCTGAAAATCTCACCATGATTGCGGACGGTGGTGCTGCTTTAACAAAGGCATTGGGTCTAGTCTTAGAAACGGGTGATTTCGGTGGTACACGTTCACAACGTTATGCAATGGTATTGGAGGATGGTGTGGTCAAATTGCTGAATGTCGAAGCTCCCAATAGTTTTGAGGTGAGTAAAGCAGAAGTGGTATTGCAAGCCCTCTAAGCTTTCTATGACGCAAGCAAAAGATCAAGCTTTGGGTATTCAGCTCATGGCGATAGGGGTGATTTTGTTACCTGCGATGGATGCTGCCGCCAAAGTAATGGGCGATAGCATCGCTGCTGCGAGTATTGTCTTGGCACGCTTTGGCTTTCAGAGCTTGTTTCTTTTGCCTTTGGTCTGGCGTGAGTTATATCTGCCGCGTGGTCAAGAACTGCGTTTGCATATTTGGCGAGCGCTGGGGATTTGTAGTTCAACTTTATGCTTTTTTGCAGCGATCCAAGTGATGCCGCAAGTGGATGCTCTGGCAATTTTCTTCACTATGCCCTTGTTAGTGACTTTATTAGCGCCGTGGATGTTAGGCGAGAAAATAGGCTGGAGACGTTTAGTCGCGGTGGGCATAGGTATGATGGGGGCACTGATTATTATTCAACCCGGTCGTTCCCCATTTGGCAGTATCGCTATTT
>JBJOOT010000251.1:0-3748 GCA_046051185.1 Pseudomonadota bacterium
CTAAGCAGCATCGTGATTTAAAGCAACTGGTTTATATCGGTGCTATTGAGGAATTAAACAAACTGACTAAAACGACCAGTCATTTAGAAATTGGTGCAGCCGTCTGTTTAGAGGATGCCTACCAAGCTTTAAGCATGGAATATCCTGAGTTACAAGATCTATATGAACGTTTCGCCTCCTTGCCCATTCGTAATGCAGGGACTTTGGTGGGGAATCTTGTGAATGCTTCACCCATTGGTGACTCGATGCCGCTGCTCATGGCTTTGGGTGCAACACTGGTCTTACAGCAAGCGCAGCAAATACGTCATTTAGCTTTAGAAGCTTTTTATTTAGGCTATCAACAGAAAGATTTACGGGTCGGTGAGTTTATCCGCGCTGTTTTAGTCCCTTTATCTAAACCACAACAGGTCTTGCGTGTTTGGAAAGTGTCTAAACGCTTCGGGCAAGATATTTCAGCTGTCTGTGCCGCCTTCGCACTAGAGCTAGAGGACGATAAGGTGAAAGCTATTCGCATTGCCTTGGGGGGGATGGCGGCGATTTCAAAGCGTGCGACTCAAACTGAACAAGCTTTGCTTGGGCAAACTTGGGATGCTAATACGGTCGAGCGGGCTAGCCAAATCTTGCAGCAAGAGTTTCAGCCGCTGACGGATATGCGAGCCAGTGCAGCTTATCGTGCTCTTGTTGCGGCTAATTTACTGCGAAAATTCTTTCTACAGGTGGAGGCTAAGGAATGCACCTTCAATAT
Source organism: Pseudomonadota bacterium (assembly GCA_046051185.1). Lineage (GTDB taxonomy): Bacteria > Pseudomonadota > Gammaproteobacteria > Thiotrichales > Thiotrichaceae > Thiolinea. Next base: position 746 of record JBJOOT010000251.1, read on the forward strand.
GTAGGTCAAGCGCTCTGCCATGAAAGTGCAGCTCTGCATGTGAGTGGAGAGGCACGATATATTGATGATTTGCCCGAACCTAAAGGCTGTTTGTATGCTGCCGTGGGGATGAGTCGCCATGCCCATGCTTATTTGCGACGTATCGATTTAACACGAGTCAGAGCAGCAGCAGGCGTTGTTGCCGTGATAACTGCTGCCGATATTCCGGGGGAAAATCATTTAGGTGGCCATTTAAAAGATGAACCTGTGTTTGCTGTGGATAAGGTGGAGTATCTGGGGCAGTCGATTTTTGCAGTCGCAGCTTTATCCGTTGAAGCAGCACGAAGGGCGGTATTATTAGCCGAGATTGAGTACGAGGTGTTGCCACATAATTTAGATATTCGTGCTGCCGTGGCGGCTCAGCAATTTGTCTTGCCGACTAAAACTTTGAAGCGAGGAGCCGCTGAAGCAGCTATTGAGCAAGCAAGTTATCAATTAACAGGGCGTTTTCAGCTTGGGGGGCAGGAGCAGTTTTATTTAGAGGGGCAAATCGCCTTTGCTTTACCACAAGAAGAGGGGCAACTCCTGATTCATAGCAGTACCCAACATCCGCATCATGTACAAGAAGTTGTTGCCACAGTGCTTAACCGCAGGCAAAAAGATATTGGCATTGAATGTCGGCGCATGGGTGGGGGCTTTGGAGGGAAAGAAAGCCAGCCGAGTTTTTTTGCTTGTGTCGCTGGTTTATTGGCACAAAAAACGGGGCAAGCTGTTAAATACCGAGTGGATCGTGATGACGATATTTTGCTAACTGGCAAGCGGCATTGCTTTGATATTTGTTATCGAGTGGGCTTTGATGCCCAAGGTCTGATTCAGGGGATTGAATTAGACTATGCGGCGCGTTGTGGCATTTCAGCCGATTTATCAGGACCAGTGAATGATCGCAGTATGTTTCATGCAGACAATGCCTATTTCCTTGAAAATATCTCGATTGTGTCCTATCGCTGCAAAACCAATTCACAATCCAATACCGCCTTTCGTGGTTTTGGGGGGCCACAAGGCATGATGGGTATTGAATATGTGATCGATGAAATAGCTCGCTATTTGCAGTTGGATGCTTTAGCTGTGCGGCGGGTTAATTTTTATGGCAAAGAGGGTGTCCGTGATCTGACCCCATACGGTATGCAGGTCGAGGATAATATTATCCATGAGCTAGTGGATGAGTTAGTTGAGCGTTCACAATATCATGCGCGGCGTGCGGCCTTGCGAGCATTTAACCAAAGCCATCAATGGGTGAAAAAAGGGATAGCTCTCACACCGGTTAAGTTTGGTATTTCTTTCACCGCGACGTTTTTGAATCAAGCGGGCGCACTCATTCATATTTACAATGATGGTACTGTACAGCTCAATCACGGCGGTACTGAAATGGGGCAGGGCTTATTCACTAAAGTCGCTCAAGTGGTGGCTGAGGTTTTGCAAATTCCGCTGGAGCAAATTCGCTGTACCGCTTCAAGCACTGAAAAAGTCCCGAATGCCTCTGCCACGGCAGCTTCCTCGGGTTCAGATATGAATGGTATGGCCGCACAGGCTGCTGCCTGTACTTTAAAGCAACGCTTAATTGACTTCCTCGCTGACTATTATCAAGTCGCTGCGGGTGAAATTGAGTTTAAAGCAGGGCAAGTGCAGGTGGGCAATCAAGCCAAGATGAGCTTTGCCGAATTAGCCAAATTGGCTTGGTTTAATCGAGTATCTTTATCTGCAACAGGGTTTTATAAAACTCCTAAAATCCACTATGACCCGCAAACTATGAGTGGTCGCCCCTTTTATTACTTTGCTTATGGGGCGGCGGTTTCTGAAGTTGAAGTGGATACTCTCACTGGCGAATATCGGGTGCAGCAAGTGGATATTCTGCATGATGTTGGTGAGTCCTTAAATCCAGCGCTGGATATTGGTCAGATTGAAGGGGGTTTTGTACAAGGTATGGGCTGGCTGACCACTGAGGAGTTATGGTGGGATGCGAGCGGACGCTTACGCACGCAGGCACCGTCTACTTATAAAATCCCTGTCGCTGGCGATGTGCCTGAGTATTTTAAGGTCAGTTTAGTTGATAAAAAGCCGAATCGTGAAGCGACAATTTATCGTTCTAAAGCCGTCGGTGAACCACCATTGATGTTGGCGATGTCTGTATTTTTTGCGCTCAAAGATGCTGTCGAGAGTGTTGGCAATTATAAGTACCCTAGTGGTTTAAATGCACCCGCTACCCCTGAGGCCGTGTTAATGGCGATTGAGTCTTTAAGGAAAAATAACTAAGGTTAAATTAATGAATAAATGGTCTATTTTCTGTTTAATGCTGTTACCTTGTGTCAGCTTAGCTGCAGAGCCTAAGCAGCCTTGGGATTTTGGCTTAGCACTGACCGCACGGCAATCACCGTTTGTGGGGGGCGATTTACAACTAGGTGGCAAGTTTGTGCTATCAGATGAATCCGGTTTTGATATTCCAGGCCCGGCATTCTCTTTATTGAATACCCCGCGTGCTACTTATTATTTGGGGCTTAGTTTAGATGAATGGGATCACAAACGTGGGAATAGTGCGCAATTACAGGATATGCAAGAACTGGATCTTGCCATTAATCTACGGGTCGGGGGCGCTTGGAAAATACTAAATGGCGTGACCTTATTCGATATTGCTCAAGATGTGACGGCACATAAGGGGACACAATTAAAGGCTCGCTATACCTTCAATCCTGAACCTTATCAAGCTGTTTTCCGCCCTTATGGTGAACTGCAATGGTTATCTGCTAAGGTCACTGACTATTATGTTGGAGTCAATGCGGATGAGGCCAAAGTGGGGCGACCTGCTTATCAGGCTGATGCGGCTTTTGCATTTAAAGCGGGGGTGGCTATTGAGCAGCCCTTAAGCCCTAAACTGACTTTAGTAGGAGAGGCTGCTATAACGGCGTATGACTCCGCAATTAGTAATAGCCCGATTATTGAGCGAGCTAACCTTTGGAGTGGTGCTTTAGG
>JBJOOT010000252.1:0-3648 GCA_046051185.1 Pseudomonadota bacterium
AAGTACCCATACTAGAACGTCTGCCTTTTGAGCAGTTTAACTCCGTCTTAGAGATAGGTTGTAATGCGGGTGTAGCACTTGATTATTGCCGTACACTTTGGCCAGCTAAACAAGTCATCGGTTTAGAGCCTTCTGCTTATGGTGTGGTCGGTTCAAACATCTTAGATCTACCCATTTTAACGAGTTACTTAACGGAAGCTAGCTCTTTAAAAGACAAAGAATTTGACTTCATTTACGCTACGGAAGTTTTAGAGCATGTCGCTAACCCTCTACAATTTCTACAAGAGTTAAGAGCACACTTAAGTGCAAATGGTATCATCCTGCTAACCACCCCGCGTGCAGAAATCTTGCAACCTAAGACCGCACCGGGCGAATTATATGCCGCTTTATCGACTGGCTCACATCATTTTGTGGTCTCAGCTAAACAACTTGAACAGTTAGCCTATCAAGCTGGCTTTAGCTATTGCCATGTGGAGGCTTTAGGGCTAAGCCATCTAGCGATCATGTCTAATCAGGCTATAGAGCTAAAGCCAATCCAAAACCAAACTGAGCGTATTTGTGAGTACTATCAAAGAAAAACTCAAACCGATACCCTGTATGTGCGTGCTCATCTAGGACATTTGCTGAACTATCATCAGCAAGCTTTAAGTTGTGCTCACCCTATTGAGCCAGCGCTCATTGCTGAAATTGAGCAATTACTTAAGCAAGATTTTGAGCTTGATCTGCAAGCGCCCCAAGACTTTATTAAGCGCTTACTACAAACAGATCATTTAATTAGTGTTGGCAAAATAATGCCCTACTCCCTGCCCTTTTACTTAACGGCACAGGCTCAAAGTCAAACAGATTGGGGATTTAAGGAGCAATTGTATTTAGAATTAGCACGCCTTATCTGTTTACAAGGTCTAAAAATCGATTTTCAGAATCTATTTGTCTACCATTTGCTGCTAGAGCAAATTGAAATAGCACTGCACTCCTTTGCTAATCTCAATCTAGATCATCTATTGATCAATGAGTTGCAACAAGCAGCTAATCAGTTACAAACGAAAATTCCAGAATTAAAGCAAGCCGTACCTAAAACTCTAGCTATTAAAAAGTCGATTAAAAAGCGTACTAAACTTAAGTTTTTTAGAACACTTCACCAATCTTTTACTAAGCTAAAACAACAGTTTGCTTAAATAAACTGTTTTCGTTCAAAACTAATCAGGAGGAGTAAAATTTAATTCATCGTGATAAATAGCTCATTGTAGAGGGAGTGAGCTGATTAAACCTGATAACTGATAACAATTCGCTTTCTACACGCTAACTTTTAATTTACCACTACGAGGAGCATGGTATGTTGAGTTATATTGATATAGAAGCCTTCGCCACCGCTAACTATCGAACAGCAACTAAGCCTAGTTCGACTGCTCAAGAGATCCCATCAGTCTATTTGACGAATACGCAGCTCACACTTAGGCGTAAACAAATGGCTAAACGTATTTTGGCTGCCACTAAACAAACTCGGGATGACAGACTAAACCAACCCGCAAACACAGTATTAAACCCTTAAGTTTCGATTGAGTGCTGGCTTAGCACGACGCGCCAGCACTTTTCAGTGCATAATAGGCCTTTTTATTTATGTACTATTGATTCTCATGCATTATCGTACCGAAATAGACGGCCTACGTGCTTTGGCCGTATTACCTGTTATTGCGTATCATGCAGGCTTTGCGGGCTTTAGCGGTGGTTTTGTTGGCGTAGATATTTTCTTTGTCATCAGTGGCTATTTAATCAGCTCGATTCTGCTCGATGAATTGCAAAACCAGCAATTTAGTTTATTAGGTTTTTATGAACGGCGGATTCTCCCTGCCTTATTTTTAGTGCTAGCCTTTACTGCAGGGGTGGCGGGGTGGCTCTTGTTGCCTCATGAACTCGCTGCCTTTGGGCGCAGTTTAATGGCTGTAGTGGTCTTTGCCTCCAATATTTTATTCTGGAAAGAAAGCGATTATTTCGCAACCGAATCAGAATATATTCCCCTGCTCCATACTTGGAGCTTAGCGGTTGAAGAGCAGTATTATGTAATCTTCCCATTATTATTGGCTTTTTTGTGGAAATTTGGACGCAAACCGATTTACCTCAGTTTAGGTCTACTCAGTGTAGTGGGTTTAGTGACGGCTGAATGGCTATGGCGGGTAGATGCTGGTGCTAATTTCTATCTCCTGCCCAGCCGCTTTTGGGAATTATTAATCGGGGCTTTGGCAGCCGTTTATTTAAAAAACAATCAACCGAGTACAAGCCGATTAGCCCCCTTATTCAGTTTAACAGGCATCGCTTTAGTCATAGGCTCTATCTTTTTACTGAATAATAGCCTGCCTTTCCCCAGTAGCTATGCTCTATTTCCAACCGTAGGGGCGGCTTTAATTATTCTCTTTGCTGCACCCAGCAATCTAGCAGGGCAAATTTTATCTCTAAAGCCTTTAGTGTTGGTGGGTTTGATTTCTTACAGTGCTTATCTTTGGCATCAACCTTTATTAGTGTTTGCACGCATGCAGCCTTATTTAGAGCCTAATTTAGAATTAATGGCTGCAATGGCTGTTTCTAGCTTAGTATGCGCTTGGTTCAGTTGGCGCTTTGTAGAGCGTCCCTTCCGCCAACGGCAGCGCTTCACACGCCAACAGATTTTTATCTTTGCGGCACTTGGGAGCCTATTCTTTTTAGGTTTAGGTTATAGGTTTGCCCAAGCAAATTCTGCCGCTTAAGCAGACTCAATGGGAACTGAATGGCGCGTAGGTGATCTTAGCTTACAAGTTATTAACTCTATGAAGAAGCATTTATGAAATACCTCAGTTTATTCCTCACCAGCTTAATAGCCGCGAGCAGCTTATTAACCACGCCCAGTTTTGCCGATGCTAAACGCGATGCGATGGTCAAAGCTGCCGATAATGAAGCGGGTGGAACTTATGTACGCACCCGTTATTTAGAGCTTGCTAAAAAGCCCTTTGATCAACAGGACAATCGCAAAAAGGCTTTAATTATTGGGGATAGTCACGCTCAAGATTTTTTAAATATGGTCTTGGAAAATCAAGCATTAGCTAATTATCAAATTCGCACGCGCTATATTCCCAATATTTGCCAAATTTATTTAGGCGACGAAGATGTATCTAATTTCATCGAAGCAAAGAATAAGCAAATCTGTGCAGAAGCCGATCATTTGAATGCAGCTAAAGCACAAATTGCCGAGGCTGATTTAATTATTATTGCCTCCAGTTGGAAACCTTGGTCAGCTGAACGCATCACCACTACCTTAAAAAATTTAGGCATTCAACCCCATCAAACCGTGAAAATTGTTGGCCGCAAAAGCTTTGGTAGAGTTAATGTACGTAGTTATTTACGCCAAACGGATGAAGAGCTACTACAACTGCGTAACCCAGTCGATGAACAACAAATGACCGTGAATAAAACCCTACGTGATCAAGTCGGTGCGGCCAATTTCGTGGATATTCATCAGCTTGCGTGTGGTGAGGGCGATACCTGCCCCTTATTTACACCTGATTTAGAATTGATTTCTTTTGATGGCGGCCATTTGACACCTGCAGGCGCGCGGTATGTGGGGAATTTGTTATTTACAAATGCCCCTTTAGCTGAATTAAATCAATAAGCGTACTCAAA
>JBJOOT010000253.1:0-3537 GCA_046051185.1 Pseudomonadota bacterium
TCTAGCGTCTGATCGAAGAGGGCGGGCTGCTGATCTAACTTGGCTAAAGTGGCCGCTGTTCCACCCATTAGCTCCGTGACTAAGGCACGGCGTAATTGGCTGGTTTGACGCGGTTCAGCAATAGCTGCTAGAACTAATCTGAGTTCTGCGGCTTCTTCGGTTTCAAAAATACCGATCGGTGATTTTTGGACACTGGCAATGCCACAGGCTTGGAGGGCTTCTTTAATAAAACGACCTTGGCGATGGTTGCGTACCAATACCGCAAAATCACCACTGCTAAGTGCTTGACCTTCAATATGAGCTAAACCTTGCTGGCCTTGTTGTAATAAGCCTGCAATATCATTAGCGACGGCTTGAGCAACTGCAGTTTGTACTTCAAGCAAGCTAGCTGTTTGTTGAGGATCGCCTTGTATATCCCAAATACGCAAGGGCGCTAAAGCCGGTTCTGTGTGTAAAACAGCGTTTACTGTACCGCCACTACTAACTGTTTCATAAGCAATGCGTTGATCATTACGAAATGGATCGACTGAGTGCGCATATAAGTAATTAAAAGCATCGAGTAATGGCGGCTGTGAGCGAAAATTGCGTGCCAACGTATAGCGTTGCTCCGGCTTAACCCCTGCAGCAGCTTGTAAATAGGTATAAATATCAGCTCCACGGAAGCTATAAATAGCCTGTTTGGGGTCACCAACATAATAAACCTGTCTTTGTGTAGCCTGAGCCTGCTCGGGTGTATCTGGTGTAGACTGATAAATCTGCTCAAAAACCGTGTATTGAATCGGGTCGGTATCTTGAAACTCGTCAATTAAAGCAACTGGGTATTGTTCAGCGACTTGAGTAGCTAAGGCAGGGCGAGCTTGTAGCGCCGTTTGTAAATTCAGTAATAAATCATCAAAACTAAGTTGCCCTTTGAGGCGTTTGCGCTCAGGTAATTGCTCTCTTAACCAAATCAGTAGATCAAAGCAGAGTTGCTCTAAGGCGCGGGTTTGTACTGCTAGCAACTGTTGATACGGTTCTAATAACTCCGTCATTAAATCGAAAAAACGATGCTCTGGCGTTGTCTGCTTTAGTTTAGTTTTACTGGCTAAAGCAGGTCTGCTGAGTTTTTCAAGAAGAGAATAGTGATCCTCTTGAATTTGACCTGCTAATACTAACTGCCAAGCCGCCAAAGCTTTTTGTATTTGTGCTGGACTATAAGTGTTTTGGTTTAAGCGGTCTTTATCATGCAGACATTTTAGTATTTCGGTTTTTTCAGTCAGCCAAATCTGTTTAGTTTGCTCTAATAAGGCTGAGTATTGCTGTTTTAAGTCGATAAACTCAGTCTCAGTAATTCGGGGGGAATTAACAATTTTCAGATAAGGTCGACCAATAAATTTACTGACTTTATGGAGTAATGTTTCTGGTGTAATGGAAGAGCGGCTGAGCACTTCAGCATCTAAAGCGTTAGGGCGTACTAAGCGTTGTTGCCAGAATTGATCGGTGAGTTGCAATTGTAATTCAGTTTCACTTGACACTAATTCGCTTTCAAATGGAATTCCCACCTCAAACGCATGCTGCTGCAAGATACGCTGACAAAAACTATGAATAGTGAAAACGGCTGCTTCATCAAAGCTGAGTAAGGCACGCTGTAAATACCATAGGCGCTCAGGATTAGCAGGATACTGGGTTAATAAAATTTGATATTCGTCAGTGGCAAGCGCGGGCTGTTCATACGCGGCGACCGCTGCTTTTAAGCGAGCGCGAATCCTAGAGCGTAATTCATCGGTGGCAGCACGGGTGTAAGTGACGACTAAAATCTTATCGACGGTAAGGAGCTGTTCAAGAATTAAACGTAAATACAGCAAGGAAATTGTCCAAGTTTTGCCGGTACCAGCACTGGCTTGGATAAGATTTTTACCATGTAAAGGAATATTGAGTGGGTCAAGAGCTTGCATAGGGCTATTTTATCGTGAGCTTGTGTTGCTTAGCTAATATTAAAATTTTTTTCATTATTTTTGAGGACTTGTCAACGCGATTCAAAGTTAAGCGTTATTACGGTTAAGCTTGTATTCAGTTATCAATTAAGAACACTGATATAAGCTTATCGCCCAGGCACAAGGATGTGCCTGTAGTGCACTACCTCTTGATATGGAGATCGTATTATGAAATCAGTTCTTATTCCTCTGACTACCGTTATTGCTTTAAGTGCAGCCAGTGCTGTGTTTGCTGGTGCAGCCCCAGAAGTTCAGCCCAGCGTCACGGTTACACCAACTGATGTACCTGTTGAAGTCAAAGTGGAGGTTGAGCCAAGTGTTGTTACTTGCCAACCGACTGCCCAAAAAGCTTGCGAGACTACAGAGGCCAAAGTAGAACCTAAAGAACCAGAAGCCCCACAAGCTAAAGTCGAGCCTAAAGAGCCAGAAGCTCCTCAAGTTAAAGTTGATCCAGCCCCTGAGCAACCTGCAGCAACTGATAAACCGACCCAAAGTTAACAGTTAAATGGGTCGGCTGATTCGGCTTGAGGATTAATGATGAATAACAATTAAGCCGATGTATCAGAATCCCCGATTGTTCAGCAGTCGGGGAATTTAATTCAACTGAATTTTGATTCCCCAAGGGACATCTTTTCGACCCTTAACTAGCCACAAAACGGGATAGCTTGGCTCTAAATTTGGAAAAACTCCTGCGGCATCTGTGAAATAAACCAAAATATCGGGTGCTTGATCTTGTTGGCTGATCCAAGTAAAGACAGGGCGAAAATCGGTGGCTCCTCCATCCGCCCAAGTTTTGGGTAAACTCAATTCTTCCCACGGTTCAAATAAATGTGGAAACCCCTCCACAATCTCGGCATCACAGGCGAGTAAACTAATCCGCGCCCGTACTTGGCCTTTGAGAGCATTGATCTCGGATAAGCATTCTTGTAATTCTGTATCGCTAATTGAGCCACTCACATCCAAAGCGATCACAGCATTAATTTGTTGGCTTTTCAGGCTAGGGAAAATGGCTGGATTGCCCCGTCGAGTGGAGGGGCGATGATAGCTATAATCATCACGTGCTAAACCGGTGAAATAATGCGCGAGTAAATGCCGCCACGCTAAGCGCGGACGCAGTAGTTCTTGGATTAAGCGTTTCATCCCGCCACTTAATTTGCCTGCTTGTTCGGCTTGTTGCGCTGCTCCGGCTAAGCGTTGTTGCCATTGAGCGCCTAAGTCTTCGGCTTCTTGTTGGCTTAAAGGCGGGGGCTTGCCTGCGGTATTCGGTTGATGGGAAGCAGGATTAAGTGTAGATGGATGCGGTTCAAGATCTGAGGTTTGAGTGGATGCAGGATTCTGACTGGATTCAGAAGGTGGTTGCGACTTGGTTTGCTGATTGCCTGAATCTGCTTGGGATGGGCGTTGATCTAGTGGATTACTCTGCTGATCTTGTCCACCTTGCTGGGGCGAGTCTTCTTTATCATATAAATGCTGATCAAGAGTTTCAGACTGATCATTATCCGCAAGACAAGGGTAAATTTCCTCGGCAGTTAGCCCAATATATTCCTTGAGTATCCGTATATTA
>JBJOOT010000254.1:0-3484 GCA_046051185.1 Pseudomonadota bacterium
GCTCTTGTTGTACTTGCTTTTGAACCGGCTCATCATAGCTTAGGATTAATTCAACCCGACGGTTTTTGGCCATTCCTTCTGGAGTCGCATTGCTAGCAATCGGTTGGGTTTCGCCTTTACCTGCCACACTCAATTTGATGACTTGACCTAAGTTTTGTTGAACATAATCGGCCACTTCTTTCGCCCGCGCTTCAGATAAACCTTGGTTAGTCCCAAACTGGGCTTTAGTTGAAGGTTTCAAGCGCTCATTATCGGTATGACCCACAAATTGGAAGCGGACATTTTGTTTATCCTTGGTCATTTGCACGACTTTATTTAGTTTTTGCAAATATTCTGCCGGAATAACTGCTTTACCCGAATCAAAATGAATCGCCTGTACAGGGTTTTTCACTGTGCGGGTAGCCATTTCAGTCGTCGTCGTGACCACCGGTTTTTGGGTACATTCTTGGATTTGCTTGGTCTTAGGTTCAGCGCATTCTTGTACCGTACGCGTCTCCACTTGTGGGCAGCCCGCTACAAAATCTGCACGATAGAAATCACCAGGAATTAAATCCACAAAGCGGCTATCAGGATCACCTGCTTGAGCTGTATCAATGATTTGGAATTGCAGGCCTTCTGGCACAGTATGCTGATCGACTTTCAGGACATGCACACCCGGTTGTAAGCCATAGAGACTGTATTGGCCGTTAATATCGGTGATGACATAAGTACCATCTTCCATATACAAGCGCACACCAGCTAAAGGATAACCATTCGCTTGCTCTTCGGGTGTACCAATTGGGCAGCCTTTTTCTAAGGCTAAACGTCCAAACAAGATCGCCCGATCAGATAGCACACCCACTTTTTGTAATCGCACTTGAGCACTGGCCGTAGGCGATGACACCGCAGTATTGTTAGCGCCATAGCCAATGGCTTGTGCGGTATTGATGCCATCCGTTTGGGTGGCACTTGCAGTGGCTTGAGTAATATAGCTAAGCGTTAATTCTGTACCTGCAGGGAAATTCCCTACACGAAACTCCAGCTGATGCCGCCCATTCACGGTGGTTAATAGTGGATCATTAATAAAGTCATTACCTAATTTCGCAGTACCATTCACATATTTAAAGCCAACGGGCAATAAGTCGCGAATAATCGTGTTGTATAAATCCTCACTGGAGGTATTGCGAATTTTAACGGTGTAAGCCACTAATTCACCGATAGATACCGTCGTTTTAGAGGCTTGCTTTTGAATAGCAATTTCGGTCGTCGGTGTATTGGGGCGATCCACTGGAATATCTAAGGTATAGCTGGTGGTCGATTCAATCACTGAAATCAGACCTGCATTCGTACTGCTGCCTTGATACCCTGCAAGTCCATAGGACGCTTGGCGTACTTGGTCATATTTGCTGGTAGCGTATTCTGCTGGTGGATGAGTTGAGGGCGCTGTATAAGGAGAGGGGGGCGTTGTTCTAATATAGTATTCACCCACTTCTAAACCTGTAAATTTAAAGTCACCATTGGCATCGGTATAAACGGTTTTTACTACGATATTATCTGCGACCGAGATTAAATCGACTTTGGCATTACTCACCCCTGTGAGTGCTACTGAATCAAACACCGTTCCTTCAATATCTTGACCATCGCGATCTTTAATAATTGGATCAGTAATCAAAGTATTACAAACAGTATTGCTTTGGAAGTCAGGGATGCCATCTCCATTGGTATCTATAGTGGCTTGCTGATTAATCACGGTTTCTTGGCTTGGCAATTTACTGACTGCTAAGGTATAGCCAAATTTGCCAGTTTGATTAGCAGCTAAATAACTAGCAGGGATTAATACCCCAAGCTTACTAATCGGGCTGCTGCCATCCCAAGCACTGTATAAACTCCAATGACCTAAGGCATTTGCAACTAAGAGCAGGCCTTGACTCGGTTGGACAAAGAAGGCAGGTTGCTTGAGCAGGGTAAAATACTCACTTGCTAGCACTTCCTCGATCAAAACACCGTTATAGTTCACCCCAGCTACATTAATAGTACGTTCTTCAGGAGCTTGAGTGCCAGTATTTTTAAAATTAATTTCGTGATAACTACGATCACCGATAGCTTGTTTAACTTGGCAATCCACATCACCCGTCTGATTAAGCTGAATCACTGCGCCCTTTTTAATATTGACAGTATCAATATCACTATCTTTGACGGTGGGATCAGTTACAGAGGTCGTGGTTAATTTAATAGTGAATTGGTCGCCGGGTTTACTCGTACTAGGTACTGTACCTACTACGACCACTTGGATGCGTTCACCGGGTTTTAATAAATCTGTTTTACTGATTTCTTTTTCGCCGGGGTCAACTTGACCGTTGCCATTTTCATCCAAATAAATCTTTAGATTTTCTAGGTTGCCATTATCACCCGTCATATTTTCAACGCTAAGCAAATAATAATCGGCTTGATTACCGGTATTTATGACGGTATGAGGGAAAGATACAGGTTTGCCTATGGTTGAGGCTTGAGTCTGATCTTGGTTTTGCTCAACGGCTAATAAGGGCGCTACTACTAAACTAGCCACATTAGAAAGTGAGCTTGCCTTTACAAGTGTGCCGTTCTTAGTTTTGTAAACGTATGACGCTTCTGCTTGGTTGGTAATCTTTACGCCCGGAGCAGTCGCTGCTTGGCCATAAGATAATACACTAATGAGCATGAAGAGCATCAACGCGCTGAGAATGCGTAACATGCCTGCCTCTCTTGGTTATTTTTCTAATTGTTTGTGTGCCAGGTAGTGTTTGTGGAAATCACCACAGCGCTATTTTATTCATAAAACTCCCCCTACTAAAGTAGAGGGAGTGGGTTTGGTCTATTCAGATCTAAAATTAGTCAACTTTAGTGCTGAATTGTACAGTGGCTGTTTGACCGGGTACTAAAGTACCCCCTGTAGTTGGAGTTGCACCCGTACCTACGAAGAAGGAGACAGTGCCGCTCACTTGTTCTGCATTATCAGTGTCTACTATATCAGTTAGCGGTGCTAAAGCTGCAGTACCTAAAGCATACTTCAAACTACCCGCTTGATAGGTTGTATAGGTAGGTACATTGTCACGGATGATGACATTCAGAGCATTCACATCACCTTGGTTTTCTGCAACAATCTTCCAAATTGCGCATTCAGTTGGCGCAACTTGAGTGCTTAGATTAGCAGCGAAAGCACCATCGGCAGTACCATCACAAGCGGCATCATAAGCAACAGTTTTGACTAAACGCACTTGGCCTAAGATTACCGTTGATACGTCTTCTACACTGGCATCAGGTGCTGTAGGTGCAGCATCTAGGTTGGTTGCAGTAACTGTTAAGGTATTGATTTCACCAGGTGCTGCATCGCTAGGTGCAAACACAATCGGTGTGATTGGCATAGAGACACCAGGTGGTAAAGTCACCTCTGGGTTCTTATCGCCATCGGCATCAGTCCAAGTAACAGGAACAATAGCACCGTTATTATCCTTACCATAAATGACAT
>JBJOOT010000255.1:0-3476 GCA_046051185.1 Pseudomonadota bacterium
ATGTACTAAATCAATATTTAACAACAGTACGCCCGATGCACGAAGCCTATGTAGAGGTTTTTAAAACTACAGCTGATCTACGCATAATCGGTACTGATAGCCTTGAGCAGGAAGTCGCTACAGTATTAGCTGCTATTCAATAGCTGAAGCTTAAACCGCGTCGATTTAAGCTATTTGGGTTGATGTATTTAGGTTGAAGTCTTTAAGCTGATTCAGCGTTAAGTTTTACTGGGTGGCGGTGAGCCAGTTTCAAAATAAGGTAAGCTTGGATCCATAAAATCCCAAGCGGGCTTATTGCGATGATATACAATGCGGTCGGGTTTAAACCAAGTATGTTCATCAAAAACGCCAACCGCCACTCCTAGCACCCCCGGTCGCATTGTAGTTTGCCCGAATAAACGGCTACCACAAATAGGGCAAAAATAGCGAGTATTCGTTCCACCAGTATCCGTCACTGAGGAAAAACTACGGGTTTCACCCGTAATAACTACTGCTGATTCAGGGAAAAAAGCCAGTGACATATGCCCAGTCCCTGAAGCACGTTGGCAATGTTCGCAATGGCATTGTCCTGACAAAATAGGAGCCGTATTCACGGTGAATTGAACAGCTCCACATAAGCAGTGCCCGCTAGCAAAAATAGCTTCTGACATCGTTGACTCCTCAGTTAGCAAGGCTCACTACCTTACGCTCTGGCCATTGGCTGATCAAGATCCCTGCGAGCATTAAGCTACAACCGAGTAGTTGTTTAAGGGTGATCGTTTCATTTAAGAATAACCAGCCGACTAAAAGAGCAAATACCGATTCCCCTGATAAAATCAAGGCAGCGACACTGGCATCAACTGTGCGTTGCGCCATAATCTGTAAAGTAAAGCAGAGGCTGCTAGCAATCACCCCTGAGTAGAGCAAAGGCCCAAGGGCTGCTTCATACGCGCTCCAACTGGTGTGTTCAAATAGCGAAGCGGCAAGCATTGACCAAATAGCAGCGATGGCAAATTGGATCACTGATACACCCACTACATCGGTAATCCGGCGTGATAACCAACCTAAAGTGATCACATGCCCTGCCCAGAAAAAAGCACCAATAAATTCTAAACCATCGCCACGGTTAATATGAAAATGGGGGCCTACTGACAAAGCATATAAGCCAACGACCGCCAGAATAATGCCTATCCAAGTGAGTAGGCGGGTCGTTTGCCCCACTAATAGACCTAATAAAGGCACAATGACGATATACATACTGGTAATAAAACCTGCATTACCGGCCGTAGTGTATTGCAGCCCTACTTGTTGAAAGCTAAAGCCCATGAACATCACCGAACCTGCTAAGATGCTGCCTAACCAAAACAGCTTAGGGTTTTGTGTGGTTGCAAGGGGAGATTTTCGACGCATCCACCACCAAAGGGGTAATAAGGCTAAAGTGGCTAAAACAAAGCGTCCGGCATTAAAGCTAAATGGACCTAAATTTTCTAAGCCTAAGCGCTGGGCAACAAAGCCACTACCCCAAATAGCGGAAATCAGAACTAGAATAAAGTGAGCCGATGTGAATTGAGTCATAATTAAACCTACACTGCTCAAAAAGCTTGAGCAAAAGGCTCGATTATTCAGGAATTAGGGCGCTTGGCAAGGAGAATTAAAAAGAATTAGAACGAGGCTTTAAAGGGCGACTTTAAAAAGTGGGACGGCTCCAAGAAGTCGTGTGAAACTTCAGCCTTGAACCAAAGGTTCAAGTGGGTGCTGATTCAGTCCAAAAGGCTTACCGCCGCAGCGGTCATGCACACAAGACCAAAAGATCGCTCCCGGGATAAAGAAATAGGCTCAAGGATTTATCCATTCCATCACGAGTATCCCAGATGACCGTCCTTAGTTGCATACTATTACAATTATTCAGCGCTGGGAAGCCCTAGCAAACTTAACTAATCGGGTATTAACTCGTTGCATAGTTTTGGTATTGTGTTAAGGCCATAGTGATCTGAGTTTGTATATGTTCTATCTTGGCTACAGTCTCAGTATAGACATCTTGATCATCTAAGCCGCGTTGATTGAGTAACTCATGTGCAAGATTGAGTGCCACCATGACTGCGATACGATCAGTACCTAATACTTTGCCCGATTCACGAACTTGGCGCATTGCTTGATCGACTCGTTTGGCTGATAAAATCAAGGCTTGCTCTTGTCCTTCAGGGCAAGCAACGGGGTATTCTTTGCCAAAAATTTTGACAGATACCGGAACAATCGGAGACTCTTCCATCCGTTCAATCCTCAAGGGTCGTGATTAAGGCGGGTCGCTTTAAAGCCGCTAGTATTTCCTCGACTTGTTGGCTAGCGATTCGATTTTTATGTTGTAACTGTTCACACATTGCCATGAGTTCTTGCTCTCGTTCTGTTAAACGACGTTTTTCTGCAGCTAAGTACTCAAGGATCACTAATAATTGCTGCAGGTCTTGCTCTAGGGTTTTAAGTTGATTTTGCAAAGCCATAAGGGATCATGCATGCTCGTTGTTTTCGGGGCTATGGATGCGAAATGCTCCTTGTCGGCTCATAATACACGCATAGCTATAGGAGACGCATGTGTTGGATACGCAGTTGCCTGAATTTTATACATTAGAAGATGCTTTATTACGAGTTGATGCTGATTTTACAGCCTCAGAGGTACATGGTATTGCCTGTGCCGTCTTAGCCTTTAATAATCAATACCCAGAAAAAGCTTGGCAAGCTCAGATTTTAAAAGGGGATGCTCGTGATTTTCACGTTCAAGAGGCGCGGCAATTATTACAACAATTATTTAATGCTACCTTAGCGCAATTAAACTCAGGTGATTTAAGTTTTGCCTTATTGTTACCACCTGAGCAAGATAGTTTAGAGGCTCAAGTCACCGCCTTACAAAAATGGTGTCAAGGCTTTGCCTTTGGTTTGGCTTTATCAGGTTTAAAAACCATGCAGGATTTACCTGAAGATAGCCGCGATTGGGTACATGATGTAGTCAAAATTGGAGCAGCTGGCGAAATGGATGTACAGGATGAAGATGAGTCCGAGACAGCTTTCATTGAGTTAGCGGAGTTTGTACGAGTCGGTGTATTACTTATGAATGAAGAATTACAGCCCGTACAGGGTAAGCCGCAACTCGTGGATCAAGAATGAGTAGATCAAGTGAATGCGTGCATTGAGTAAATCGAGTAGATCAAATTGAGGAGTATGAAAAATAATGAAAAAACCGACTATTCCCGCTAGCGAATTTGCTAAGCGCCGAAAGCAGTTATTAACGGCTTTAGGTGATAATGCGATTGCGATTATTCAAGCCTCCAAAGTTGTGATTCGGAATCGGGATGCCGATTTTCCATTTCGCCAAGATAGTGATTTTCTGTATTTAACCGGTTTTAATGAGCCGAATGCCGTTGCTGTGTTTATCCCCGGAAGGCCAGAGGGTGAATATATCTTATTCTGCCAAGCCAAAGATCCAGCTATGGAGCGTTGGACAG
>JBJOOT010000256.1:0-3383 GCA_046051185.1 Pseudomonadota bacterium
TGCCCGCAGTATGCCAAAACAGACTCCACCTAGTCGATCAAGTTTGCAACTTCGAGGGGCTATTTTTTGACTTATGAAAGAGGTCTAATCAATAAGACTTAATTGAATAATTACTCGTGGCGCAAAGCTTGAATGGGATCTAAACGGGCTGCCCGCTTAGCTGGCATATAGCCAAACAGCACTCCAATCCCTGCTGAGAAGAAAAATGAAGCTAAATTAATCGGTAGATTGAAGGTATAAGGCACTTGCATTAAACCTGAGAGCAAATAAGAGGCTATCGTCGCTAAAATAACGCCAATCAAGCCACCTAAAGCTGAAAGCATCACCGCCTCGGTCAAAAATTGCATTAAAACTTCGCGCTCCAAAGCACCAATCGCAAGACGAATCCCGATTTCACGCGTACGCTCCGTCACCGATACCAACATAATATTCATAATGCCGATACCGCCAACTAATAAACTTACCGAAGCGACCGCCCCTAATAACGTCGTCATGATTTTGGTCGTGCTCGAAAGTGTATCCGCAAGCTGACGGGTATCCATCACATTAAAATTATCCTCCATACCTTCATTAATACGCCGCCGCTCACGTAAAAGCTGCACAATTTGCTCTTGAGCACTCGTGATTTCGCTTTCGTTTTGCACTGAAACTTGAATGCTAGCAATATCCTGATTACCCGTTAAGCGCCGTTGCACCGTGCGCAAAGGCATCACTAAAGTATCATCTTGATCGCGCCCCATCGCGGCTTGCCCTTTAGCCGCGAGTACCCCAATCACTTCACAAGAGAAGTTTTTTACCCGTAGGATTTCACCTAAAGGATCTTGTGTACCATATAACTGCTTATACAAGGTCGCACCTAAGATACAAACGGAAGCCCCCACTTGCTCCTCTTGCTCGGTAAAACTACGCCCAGTTGCTAATGTCCAATTACCCACCGTAAAGAAGTCATTCGTCGAGCCAGTCACACTGGTCGACCAGTTATTAGCCATTGAAACCACTGTAGCGGTACGGCTCACTTGCGGAGCGACCCCACTTAAGCCAGAGACTTGGTTACGAATCGCTTCAATATCTTCCATTTTAAAAGCTGGTGCACCGCCCCCTCCCCCCGGAGGCCCCATCATGCGTTGTCCGGTACGAATTTGCAGGAGATTACTACCTAAACTAGACACTTGATCCTTCACCGATTGTGTAGCGCCATTCCCCAGCGTGACCATAGTAATCACCGCTGAAACGCCAATCACAATCCCTAAAATCGTCAAGAAGGAACGCAATAAATTACGGCGGATTTCGCGCATCGCCAACAATAAGCTATTCCAAAACATAGCCAATTCCCGCTTGTCGCTTATCAGCCGCCACATTACCATCGACGAAAGTCACCACTCGCTTGGCATAATCTGCCATTTCTGGCTCATGCGTGACCATCAAGACCGTAATACCCTGATCACGATTTAAGGAGACTAGTAACTCCATAATTTCATGGCTGCGCTGGGTATCTAAGTTTCCGGTTGGCTCATCGGCTAATAACAGCACTGGATTGGTCACAATCGCCCGAGCTATGGCGACCCGTTGTTGTTGCCCACCGGATAATTCGGCCGGAGTATGATCTGCCCAAGTTGTTAACCCCACTTTGTCTAAAGCGGCACGGGCAGCTAAGTGGCGTGCCTTAGCCGACTCGCCACGATAGAGGAGAGGCAATTCGACATTTTCTTGTGCAGAAGTACGCGCCAATAAATTAAAGCCTTGAAATACAAAGCCAAAATAATGACGGCGCAGGAGCGCCCGTTGATTACGATCTAGTTGCTCCACTTGCACATCACGAAAATGATACTCGCCTGTACTTGGCACATCTAAACAACCGAGAATATTCATTGCCGTTGATTTACCTGAACCACTAGGCCCCATTACGGCTACGAAGTCACCCGCATCAATACGCAGATCAATCCCTTTTAAAGCTTGAAATTGTGCTTGGCCTTGACCATAGGTTTTCGTGATACCGCGTAATTCAATGAATTTTTCAGTCACCCTGCTCATGGCTTAGAACCTGTATTACCTGTAATGACTAAACTGCCCTCTGTCAGTTCATCCGCTGAAACCTCAGTCAACTTATTATCACTTAAGCCGATTTTAACTTTCACAGCGTGGGCTTGGCCGTCTTTCAGTATCCAAATTTCTCCACTCCCCCCCCGCCGACTTTGGCCTTGGCCACGCCCTGCCCCTTGCCCTTGATTGCGTTGCCGATTTTGTTGCATGGGGGGACGTGGCATTAATTGCGCAACTAAGCCACCGGCTTGTGACCCTGTACTTGCTGGTTTAGCACTCTCTTCAGGGCTAGCGGGCTTATAACATAAGGCCGCATTCGGCACTAATAACACACCTTGACGCGATTGGGTGCTAATGGTCGCATTGGCTGTCATGCCTGGGCGTAGCGTTAAATCGGTATTGTCTACCTGCAATTTAGTGAGATAAGACACCACATTATCAGTCAAGGTTGAACCTAGGCTAACTAAAGTAATCCGTCCTTTGTAGCGCCGCCCTGGCCACGCATCCACAGTAAACTCCGCCTCTTGCCCTTCTTTCACTTGCCCTACATTGGCCTCATCCACACTGACTTGCAGCTCCATCTGCTTTAGGTCTTCCGCCAATACGAATAAAGTAGGCGCTGACAAGGAGGCAGCAACGGTTTGCCCTGGCTCCACTGAGCGAGTTAATACCACCCCATCAATCGGAGAGGTAATCGTGGCTTTGGCTAAATTAGTTTGTGCCGAACGTAAATTTGCTTGAGCCTCTTTAACCCCCGCTTGAGCAGCTTCAAGAGCAGCTTGTGCACTCAGTTTTTCAGCTTTAGTAGCAGCCGCACTAGCCTTTAAGCCCGATACATTGGCCATTGAGGCTCCTGAGCCTGCTTTTGAAGATTCTACACTCGCTTGTGCTGCAGCTATACTAGCACGCGCCGCAGCGGCATTGGCTCGTGAAGAGTCTGCACTGGATTTAGCAGCTTGTTCAGCCGCTTGAGCGCGTTGCCAAGCCGCTTGTGCCGTATCAAGCTCAGCTTTGGACGGCAATTTACCACCACTGGATTTATATAAAGCCTGCAAACGCTCCCAATTTGCGCGTGCCTCTGCCGTACTGGCCTTGGTTTGAGCGAGTTGAGCGTCTGCAGTTTGGATCTGAGCATTCGCTTGTTGAAGTTGCGCATTATTTTGTTCAACCTGCGCGCCCCCTTGCTGAATTTGCGCAGTGGACTGGCGCTCATTCGCTAGTGCTTGTTGAATGCTTGCCTCTGCTTTCAGGATATTGGCATCCGCTTGGGTCACTTGAGCTTTTGCCTGTGCAACTTTAGATTCGGCCGTGATTAAAGCCGCTTCCGCTTTCGTGATATTATC
>JBJOOT010000257.1:0-3369 GCA_046051185.1 Pseudomonadota bacterium
AGGTTTTACCGTTATGAATTTCTTGTTTTTGCTTATCTGACAGCAAAGGCCCCACCCGCTCTTGGAGGACTTTGGCTTCAATAACCTCCTCCATAAAGCGCTCGTACACGTCGGCCGCTAAGTGGCTCGCTTGACGCATGAGAATCAGCTTCATTAATGGACTCCTTGCTCAAGTAAACCAAGGCAACCAAAGCCATTCCGTGTTTTTTCTCCTATTCCGCTATACCAGGCAAAGCGCAAATCATCTTCGCTACCTTCGAGTAAGAGTGGGGCTTGCATTCCAATCACAAAGCTTTTATGCCCATTGGGGAGTTGTTTGAGATTGACTAAAACGGAGTGTCTAGGATTAGCCCGTAGATAAAGTGCATCAGGTTGTACCTTGAGTTGAATCGGTCGTCCTGCTTTAACGGACAGTTGGCGGCTAATAATTTCGCTTAAATCCAGCTCACGAAGGTCTTTACACCATTGTTTACCAGAGCCTTGCTTGGTTTGTAGTACTAGTGGTGAAAGTAGCAAACAGGCTAGTTGGGTTTGATGCGGGAATAACGGATCAGGCTCGATACTTAATTGTGCACTCGCAAAACTTAGGGTTTCACCATTCCAACGTCGTTGGATAATTGTTTCAGGCTTTAAACGAGTTAAAGCGCGGGCAATATCAAAATCAGAAGTACTGATAATTAAGCTGTGTACAAATCCTTGATGACCGTTATGCCAACCTATCGGAGCAAAAGTCCAAACTCGCGCATTTAAACCCATCAAATCGCTAGCATCACAGCCGGAAGCCTCTAAACTATTAATCAACGCATCGTGAATTAGATCTTGATGCGTATAGGTTTGCGCAGTACGTGGTGGGGGTAAACTTAATCTAATCCTTAACATGGGGAATGCTCTTGATTATTTAATGTGCAGCTAGTATGAACATATTTTATAAACCAAACAATATAGAGACCTGTAATGAATAGAGACACATTCAGGCGTTTTGCCTATATCGAAACTTGTTTATACTGGGGCGGGGGAATCACTGCTTCACAATTGGCGGCTACCTTTGAGATTACTCGGCAAAATGCGCAGAAGTGTTTAGATGCTTATCGGCTCTTGCACCCTGAGCAAATGAATTATCAATCCTCCTTAAAACGCCATATAGCAACCCCTTATTTTCAGGTAAATTATATTAATAATAAACCTGAAATATATTTAGACTATCTGCGCGGAAATCAATTAGCGGCTTATTATTGGGCCGAGGAGGAATGGACAGATTTACCTATTTATGATCTTGATCGCTTATTTCGGACGTATTTAGAAAGCACGCATATTAAACAAGTCTTCAGTGCTATTCGTAGACAGTTAACTTTAACGATTCATTATCATAGTAAGTCACAAAACTATCAGTTAATTATCTCGCCGAATCGCTTGGTTTATGCTAGTAGACGTTATCATCTGCGGGCGTATTGCCACAATTGGGAGCGCTATGTGGATTTAGTGTTTTCACGCTTATTACAGGTGAGTGAGGGATTTGAGGAGTGGGTTTCAGATGCTGAAGATCATGAATGGCATGAGCCATTAACCTTAAAATTTATCCCCAATCCTGATTTACCCGAACAACTCCGCCAAACTTTAATCAAGGATTATCATTTAGCGGAGGGGATTCATACAATCATGACCTGTCAAGCACTTAAGCCTTATGTACTGCGTGAAATGGAACGAATTGATTGGAAACACAATATCAGGCTTTGGGTGCTTGTGTAAGAGAGGCTGTTACGGTATCTCTATTAGTAATCAAGTAGATACCGTAAAAAATACCGCGTTCCCTACGGTACTTACTAGCCCCATTTATCGAGTCTCTACCCTGAAACCCTGATCTGGCGTGCCTTGTAGTCCCCTATTTTCCCGATACGGTAAATACACATCATAGCGCACTGCTTTCCCGCTAATTACAAAGGCGGGTTTCAAACCCGCTAGCTCTGGGGCTAAGCGGGGGCGTTTGACGGTCACTCGTAATTTAGCCACTTGGCGCGCTAAATTCAGTAAATCCGCTGAGTCAAGGTCTTCACCAACGACTTCGTGTAAGCAACGCATTTCTTTTTGTACTAAGGCTGATTTTTGCCGCTCTGGAAACATGGGGTCGAGATAAACGACATCAGGGATAAAATGAGGGTTTTGCAGCCAATTCAAAGCATCCGTATTGTGTAAATACATGCGGCTTATAATAGCCTGAAGCCGTGGATCGTTGGAGTTTGTCGCTCGTGTCAAACCATCGGCTAATAAAGCATACATAATCGGCGAGCGTTCTAGTAAAGTGACTTGGCAACCTAGACTTGCCAGTACAAACGCCTCTCGACCTAGGCCTGCGGTCGCATCCACGACCTGCAAATGCGGATGCTTATTCAGGCCAATCGCTTTGGCCAAATCTTGGCCTTTGCCGCCGCCAAATAATAAACGATGTCGTGCTTTCCCCTCCATGAAGTCGACATACACCGCCCCCACTTTAGGATCGAGGGTATCTTGGAGTTCTAAACGGGTAGCGGTTTGGGCGAGCTGATAACGATTAGACATGAATCGATTAATAATGCGGGGGCGGTGTTTCTTCAGCTTGCGAGGCAATAGGGGAAATGGCTAGCGTTTTTAAGCGCTCAGAGAGGATTTGCATTTGCTGATTGAGCTGAAAGATGGCTTTTTGTTGTAAATAAACTTGCTCACTTAAAGCTTCAAGGGTTTGCTCTTGTTCCATGAATTTGATTTCAAGTTCGGTGAGTCGATCTTGCATAAAAGATAAATTTCCTAGGCTGGAAGGGTAGTGAGGCAAGCTCGCTACCCTGAATCGCTGAGCTTAACGACCTTTGTTGGCTGCAATCCGCATACGCAGTGCGTTCAATTTAATGAAGCCCTCTGCATCTTTTTGGTTATAAGCGCCACCATCTTCATCGAAGGTCGCAATCTTGGTATCAAACAAGCTGTCATCGGACTTACGACCGGCCACAATCACATTGCCTTTATACAGTTTCAAACGCACGATGCCATTCACATATTGCTGTGAGTGGTCAATCAGGGTTTGCAGCATTTGGCGCTCAGGACTCCACCAATAGCCGTTGTAAATCATCTCGGCGTATTTGGGCATGAGGCTGTCTTTCATATGGGCAACTTCACGATCTAAAGTGATCGATTCAATCGCACGATGCGCTTTCAGCATAATCGTGCCGCCAGGGGTTTCATAGCAGCCGCGCGACTTCATACCCACATAGCGATTTTCGACTAAATCTAAGCGGCCAATACCATTTTCACCACCCAGTTTATTTAAGGTTGTGAGCATGTCGGCGGGGCTTAAGCGTTGACCATTTAAAGCAACCGGGTCACCTTTTTCATAGGTTAAGT
>JBJOOT010000258.1:0-3324 GCA_046051185.1 Pseudomonadota bacterium
CAGCTCGCCAATATCTTGATGACAAAGAGCGACTGCACTATAAATGGTATGCATCCGTCCTGACATTGATAATAACATTTGCCGTGCACTGGCAAAATCGTCTGGCTTAACGAGCAAGCGCCCAGCTAATACGCCTAAAGTATCAGCGCCTAAAACCGGCATAGTCTTATCACTATGCTCCCAAACCCATTGAGCCTTCTCTTTAGCTAAGCGCTGCACTAAATCCAAAGGATCTTCATCAGGCCAAGCTGTTTCATCAATATCCGCTGTTTGAACTTGATAACGAATACCGATTTGCTCTAGCAATTCACGCCGACGCGGCGAAGCGGACGCGAGAATAAGTTGCGCTGCGGGCATTCAGCCTCCACGATGATAAGGATGATTGGAGAGAATACTCCAAGCTCGGAATAATTGCTCCGCTAGAATAATCCGCACCAAAGGATGGGGAAAAGTTAACGCAGATAATGACCATTTTAAATCCGCACGTTGTAAACAAGCTTTGGATAAGCCCTCTGGCCCACCCACCAACAAAGCAACATCTTGCCCTGAAGCCAGCCATTGATCCAATTGCCCCGCCAACTGCTCAGTTGACCAGCTTTTGCCTAACACATCTAAAGCAATTACCAAGCTACCGGTTGGAATAGCCGCTAACAGCTTATCCCCTTCTAGCTCACAAATACGTTTCAAATCAGAGCTTTTAGTACGCTTTTCAGCAGTTAATTCACGAACAAGCACTTGGCAATGGGCGGGCATCCGCGCTAAATAGTCATCTGTTGCCGTCACCACCCAAGTCGGCATTTTAGTACCGACTGCTAACAGGTGGATACGCAACTAGGCAGCCCCTAGGCGTAACTCATGGCGAGCTTCACTGCCTGTACCCCACAATTTTTCTAAATTGTAGAAATCACGCGCAGTCGGCAACATCACATGCAGAATAATTTGATCTAAATCGACCAAGACCCAATCTGAATCGCGCTCACCTTCAACGCCTAAAGGCTGATAACCGGCTTCTTTGACTTTAACCGCTACATTATCAGCCAATGATTTTACATGGCGAGACGAAGTGCCTGAAGCGATAATCATCACATCGGTAATTGTCGATTTACCGCGTACATCCAAGACCGTGACATCACGGGCTTTCATATCCTCAAGGCTAGTGAGCACTAAAGCTTGCAGTTGTTCGAGTTCCATTAATACCTTCATCGATTGTTAAAAAAGCAATATCACTAGGCTTAAGAATAGCATGGCTTACAAACAGGCTGGAATCTTTCCACAGGGATTGGTATAAACCTGCCCACTGATAAGCACAGGAAACTTAAGATGAACCTCATGGATTACCGCCTTTGCAAGGCAGAAATGCTATGAATAAATGGGAAGCGATGCGCTTTGGTGCCATAGTTTCGATCCCAATGATGTTGGGGAATATTCCATTTGGAATGATTTTTGGCTCTTTAGCGGTTAGCCAAGGTTTAGAGCCTTGGGTACCTTTGGCGATGTCTTTGATTGTGTTTGCAGGCTCTTCACAGTTTGTAGCCTTGGGCTTAATCGCGGCAGGCGCTCCGATCCTGATGATTATTTTCACAACCTTTGTCGTGAATCTGCGCCATTTATTGTACTCGGCTGATTTCATGAAATATGTCAAACACTTGCCTATGCCGTGGCGCGCTCTTTTAGCTTTTGGCTTGACCGATGAAACCTATGCCGCTACCAAACCTTATTTTGTGAACGGCAAATTGGATGCTAACAGCGGGCATTGGGCTTATTTAGGCTCATTTTTAGCTTTTTATTGCATGTGGAATATCACCACTTTTATTGGTGTAGTCGCTGGTGAATTAATTCCGGGGATGAGTGAATGGGGTTTAGAATTTGCGATGGTGGCTACCTTTTTAGGGATTATTACGACCTATTTACATACTCTCCCGTATTGGATGACCTTTATTATTGCCGGTTCTACAGCACTCTTTTTACATCATTTACCGAATAATCTTGGTATGCTCATCGCTGCCTTACTTGGGGTTACGGCGGGTGTGATCGTCCAACATTTACAATTACGCTTCAATAAAACAGGAAACAATCATGCCGCTTGATAGCTTAAGTCTGATCTTGCTTATTCTTGGCATGTTTGCGGTTACGTTTAGTATTCGCTTTATACTATTTGCACGGGCGCATCGTATTCAATTGCCCGTATGGCTTGAAGAAGCCTTAGCTTATGTCCCCGTGGCGGTACTCACCGCAATTATCCTGCCGATGATGCTCATGACGGATAAACAATTGAATATTAGTTGGCATAACCCGTGGTTATTAGGTGGGCTAGCCGCTTTTATAATAGGTCTGATCCTGCGTAAGCCTTTAGTAACGATTGCAGTAGGTGTATTGGTATTTTTTAGCAGCCAACTGCTCTTGGCTTAAGTTTTCAAAGCTAAGCCCCGTGCCAAACGGGGTTGTCGAAAGCGTAAGCCCATACTTTGCTGGGTGAGCAATTTACGTAAAGAAGCCATCCGATCCACCGCTAATAATCCACCAGCTCGAACCATGCCTAAAGCTGGAAAATCCGCCGAAAAGAGCTTAACCAGCGAATCGGTATAAGTGATAACGCGCGCATAATCTGCTTGGCGTGCCGCCTGATACGCCGCAAGTAATTCCACTGCACCGCAATCACCCTGTATGGAAGCTTGACTAGCTAATAAATCACTTAAAGTCGCCAGATCACGCAAGGCTAAATTCAAGCCCTGTCCCGCGACGGGGTGCAAAGTATGCGAAGCATTCCCCATTAATACCGCCCGACCTTGCACTTCAGCCACTGATTTTACTAAGCTCAAAGGATAACTAGAGCGCTTACCAACCTTAATAAAACGCCCTTGTCGATAACCAAATACTTGCTGCAATTTTTGCAAAAACTCTGAATCTGTCAGCTCCAAACTTGCCGCCGCCTCAGGGGTTTTATGTGTCCAAACCAGTGAATAGCGCTCTTGAGTCATTGGTAAAAGCGCCAAAGGGCCAGAGCGAGTAAAGCGCTCATAAGCCACCCCTGTTACAGGTTGATCGGTACTCACATTGGCAATAATGGCGGTTTGCTGATAATCCTGGGTTTTAACGGCAATCCCAAGCTGCTCTCGTAATGGCGATTTTGCCCCATCTGCAACCACCAATAAGCGAGTCTGCATCTGATCCGCGACACCTTGATACTCCAATTTAACAGTCGCCTGTTCAGCGGTTTGCTCTAAAGCATAGACAGTCGCTGGACTTATCAATTGCACGGAGCTCTTCGCCAAGGCCTCAAATAAGACTTTACCTAAGACTCGACTTTCCACCACATACCCTAAT
>JBJOOT010000259.1:0-3275 GCA_046051185.1 Pseudomonadota bacterium
CTCAATTGAAATACTCAGACCATTGGCTTTTGCAATCGGAGCGGCGGCAAAACAGGCTAAGGCAACGGGTGGAGTCAAATCAGCCAAAATCCCGAAATAAAATACAAACATATGGCTGACGATTAGGGGCACACCTAACTCTAATAAAGCAGGCCCTGCAATTGAAGCGGTAATAATATAATTGGGAATAGTCGGAATCCCCATCCCCAATACCAAACAAGTTAGCATGGTCAGTAGCAAGGATAAGAATAGGCTCTGATCACCGACTGAAACAATAAACTGCCCAAACGTATTGGCTGCACCTGTCAAAGTCATTGTACCAATCACAATCCCAACAATGGCACAAGCAATACCCACCGGTAATGCCGTTTTAGCACCTTCTGCTAGCGAATCAAGACAAATACGAAGGGTCTCGCGCCCTCCTTTACTTACTGCATTCCAAGCAGTCAAGAGCAAAATTGCCACCGCCACTACGCCAATACCAAACTTAAAGAAAGCAGCGGCGGTCAAGCCAAGGCCAATCCAAAAAATAATCCGAATCATCCCAGTCGGCAAACCTAAAGCAATCGAGCCGCCTAAAATGAGCATTACCGTTAAAGCTAAACCGACTGTACCTGCAAATAAGGGGGTATACCCCGAAAATAATAAAATAATCAAACCTATCAGCGGCAAAGTCAAAAACCATTGCGAACGAATCGCTTGCCAAGCTGAAGGCAGCTCCGCTTTAGCAACTCCTTGTAAGCCATGTCGACCTGCCTCTAAGTGTACGATCCAAAAAGCCGCTAGATAATAAAGAATAGCTGGAATGATCGCGGCTTTAACAATTTCGTAATACTCCACACCCAAGGTTTCAGCCATAATAAACGCTACAGCGCCCATCACAGGGGGCATTAATTGCCCGCCCATAGAGGCAGTCGCCTCCACCCCCCCTGCAAAAGCAGGGCGATAGCCGAATTTTTTCATGAGCGGAATCGTAAATTGCCCGGTAGTCACTACATTGGCGACTCCTGAACCCGAAATAGTTCCCATTAAAGCTGACGAAAAGACGGCAACTTTAGCCGGACCACCTTGTAAATGCCCTACTAGACCTAAAGACACATCTGTAAACAGCTTAATCATTCCCGCTTTTTCTAAGAAAGCGCCGAATAGAATAAATAGAAAAATATAAGATGAAGAAACAAAAATAGGGATGCCATAAATACCCTCCGTACCATAGGCCATGTGATCAATGACTTGAGCAAAATCATAACCACGATGATTCAAAGGTGAAGGCAAATACTCACCAAATAAGCAGTAAGCTAAAAATAAACCTGCAATTAGAGGCAGTGCAGGTCCCATACTTAGCCAAGTCGCGAGGAAGATTAAGGCTAACGAAATCACCCCCATCACAATATCTCTAGGTAAAGGATCACCCGCACGGGTAAGCAAGGCATTGTATTCAAGGGTTTGATAAGTAGCGACTGTAACTCCAGCAAGAGCGCATAACCAAGCAAGCGTTTGCCATATCCGAGAAGCCGAACGAGCATGAGCCACTAAGGGAAAAATCAATAATAATAAAAAGCCAAGATGCACCGCTCTGATAATTTGGCTTGGTAAATCAATTAAATGAGCCGCCGTTAGAATTTGAAACGCTGAAAAAGCAACCGCAAGCCAGAACAGCAGTTGACCTTGCTGATTCGGTGGAAATGCACTTTCTAAGGGATGATCCATCAGAGAATGAGTAGGCAATGCTGTAGTCGTATGCTGCATGGTGGCTTCTCCGTTTCAGACAAGAGGAGCTAAGTATCATCACCTAGCTCCTCTGAAGAGGTGGCTTGAGGTTTTAGATTAAGCCTTTTTCCTTATAGAACTTTTCAGCACCGGGATGTAAAGGAATTGGCATGCCCTCAAGTGCCTTGTCTAATTTAATGTCTTTAGCTGCTTTATGAGCTGCTTCCATTTCAGGTAAGTTTTCAAACATTAATTTAGTCATTTGATAGGCCATTTCATCCGAAACTTCTGCATGGGTCACTAAATAATTAATCACCGCTACTGTCTCAACAGCCTGCTCTTGACCTTGATAAGTGCCTGCGGGAATGCTGCTTGCAATATAGGGAGCACCCAATTTAGTGGCTATATCTGCAGGGACTGCCACTAGATTAACCTCAAACGAAGTGGATAAATCTTTTAGTGAAGCCACACCTAAACCTGCTGATTGTAAAGTCGAATCAAGCTGACGGTTTTTAATCAACTCGACTGACTCAGCAAAAGGCAGATATTCCGTTTTGGCTAAATCCGCATAAGTCATCCCTGCTGCTGCGAAAATTGCCCGAGCATTTAATTCTGTGCCAGATTTAGCGGCCCCTACCGATAAACTTTTACCTTTCAACTCAGCTAAGGAGTTTATTTTCGCCTCTTTAGCCGCCACAATTTGAATATAGTTGGGATAAACCGCTGCCAAACCTCTTAATTTATCAAGCTTGCCTTTAAAACCTGCATCAGTATTACCTTCCCAAGCCAGTTTCACAGAATCACCCAAAGCTAAAGCAATCTCACCCTTACCTTGCTGCAATAAATTGAGATTTTCTACCGAAGCTTTTGTTGCTTGAACTTGAGTGCGTACATCAGGAATTTTTTCACCATAAATTTTGGCGAGTGCGACCCCTAATGGGTAATAAACCCCAGAAGTTCCTCCCGTCAATACATTAATAAATTGCTCAGCCTGTACAGGTAGAGCCACTAAACTTAAAGTCATAGCGACTGCACTGCTTAATAAAGTTTGGCGCATAGATAAAGCGAAGTTCATAAATATCCTCCTCCAGAATAAACTAGCAATAACGCTTGACCGATTAGCTAAGAATTATTGCTAGTTGCATAGTAACAGTGCGATTAGGCTAATGACTAGTAATGACTGGTTGAGTTTTATGTGGCTAGATGAACTAGACCGGCTCAGCTAAATCTTGATTAATCGCAGTGATCACCGCTAATGGGTCTGTGGCTTGAGTAATGGGTCTACCGACTACCACATAGTCTATCCCTAACTGCCGAGCCGCAAATGGTGTGACTACACGGCTTTGATCATCTTGCTGACTACCAACTGGACGAATACCCGGGGTTACTAATAAAAATTCAGAACCACAAGCCTGCTTGAGTGTTTGTGCTTCTTGCGCTGAGCAGACTACTCCATCCAAACCACAGGCTTGAGTCAAAGCGGCTAAATGACTTACTTGTTCAATAGGTGATTGAATAATATTAATTTTTTCTAATTGTGCTTTATCCATTGAAGTTAAAACTGT
>JBJOOT010000260.1:0-3063 GCA_046051185.1 Pseudomonadota bacterium
AGGTCAAGCGTGGTCAACTGGCTCAAGCCCGACAGCGCACTCAGCTCACTGATTTGGTTATTCATCAGGTCAAGCGTGGTCAACTGGCTCAAGCCCGACAGCGCACTCAGCTCACTGATTTGGTTAGAACTCAGGTCAAGCTGACTTAATTTTTTTAAAGTACTTAAGTGAGTAAGATCACTAATTTTCCATTTATTATCAAAAGAACCTGATGCAATGAGCTTAGTTAACTCACATAGCTTTTCAAAATCCTTAGATAGTTTACTGATTGAATTAGCGTCTCCAGCATTAGTACTCTTAAATTCAATCCATTTTTTTTGTGCTTGATCTCGCTCATACCATTTATTGCTTAAAATCAGCTCCTCTAACCAAACTAACTCAAAAACTTCCTCAGGAATTTCAGTCAAACCGCAGCGTCCTATATCTAAACGAGTTAGGCGCTTTTCTTTAGCTTCACGAATTTTCTGCAAGGCAAGCTCTGACATGGTTTAACCTAATAGCCTAGATATGAGTAAAACAGCGGATGAGGAATGCTTCAGGCTAATACTAACGATTAATCAACTGGCAGAAAACAAAAAGCCAGAAAAATCTGGCCTTTTAACTAATGCAGAGAAACCTGAATTACTCAGGCCGCATATGCGGAAATAAAATCACATCCCGAATGGAAGGCGAATCGGTAAATAACATCACCAAACGATCAATCCCAATCCCCTCACCCGCAGTCGGTGGCATGCCATATTCCAGCGCCCGCACGAAATCCGCATCATAGAACATAGCTTCATCATCGCCTGCTTCTTTCTCGCGCACTTGCTGGAGGAAGCGTTCGGCTTGATCTTCTGCATCATTCAACTCAGAGAAGCCATTACCAATTTCACGCCCACCGATATAGAACTCAAAACGATCCGTAACAAAAGGATTCTCGTCATTCAAACGTGCCAGTGGTGATACTTCTGCAGGATGCTGCATGACAAAAGTCGGTTGTTGCAATAAATGCTCAACGGTTTCTTCAAAAATCGCGACTTGCACTTTGCCCAAACCGTCACTGTCTTTAATCGGGGCATGCACTTGCTTGGCAATCACCCGTGCTGACTCAAGATGGTCGATTTGCTCTGGTGTGACCTCTGGGTTGTATTTCAGAATTGCATCCCGAATCGTAATCCGCTCGAAGGGTTTACCGAAATCAAAAACTTGGCCTTGGTAGACAACCTCTGTATTACCCAATAAATCTTGCGCCAAGCCCTTAAATAAAGCCTCGGTCAAATCCATCATATCAATATAAGTAGCATAAGCTTGGTAGAACTCAATCATGGTGAATTCAGGATTATGCCGCACCGACACGCCTTCATTGCGGAAATTACGATTGATTTCAAACACACGCTCAAAACCACCCACCACCAAACGCTTCAGATAAAGCTCTGGTGCAATCCGCAAGTACATGGATAAATCCAAGGCATTGTGATGGGTAATAAATGGACGCGCTGCGGCTCCACCCGGAATCACTTGTAGCATCGGCGTTTCGACTTCCATGTAATCACGTTGGATGAAGAAATGACGGATATAGCTAATAATTTTCGAGCGCATACGGAAAGTATTACGGCTTTCCTCATTCATAATCAGATCAATATAGCGCTGACGATAACGCTGCTCTTGATCCGTTAAGCCGTGGAATTTTTCCGGTAAAGGACGCAAAGACTTGGTTAATAAGCGCAAGGTACTGGCTTTAACCGATAGTTCGCCGGTTTGGGTCTTAAACAATACTCCTTCGACCGCAATAATATCGCCAATATCTTGATGTTTATAAGCCTCAAACGCCGCTTCACCGACTCGCTGCAATTGCACATAAACTTGAATGCGCCCTGAAGTATCCGATAAGGTGGCAAAACTGGCCTTGCCCATCATCCGGCGTAGCATAACCCGCCCTGCAATGGAAACCTTTACCTCATTGGCTTCAAACCATTCTTTCTCATACTGCTCATAATTCGCATGTAAATGGGCGGCTTGGTGCTCACGGACAACTTCATTCGGGAACGCATTCCCTTGCGCACGCAAGGCCGCTAGTTTTTCACGGCGCTGCTGGATTAATTGATTATCGTCTTGATGAGCGTGTTGCTGATTATCTTGTTCACTCATGGTCATCTGTCCGCTTTATAGTCCACTTTTCAGGCTCGCCTCAATAAAGCGGTCGAGTCCACCATCTAACACAGCTTGGGTATTGGAAGTTTCTATGCCGGTACGTAAGTCTTTAATTCGTGATTGATCCAAAACATACGAACGAATCTGACTACCCCAGCCCACATCGGATTTGGTCTGCTCCAAAGCCTGCTTTTCTTCACTGCGTTTAAGCAATTCCAGCTCATATAGCTTCGCACGCAGCTGCTTCATGGCGGTATCTTTATTCTGATGCTGTGAGCGTCCGTTTTGGCATTGCACTACTGTATTGGTCGGCAAATGCGTAATCCGTACCGCTGATTCAGTACGGTTAACATGCTGACCACCCGCCCCTGAAGCTCGATACACATCAATCCGTAAATCCGCAGGGTTAATATCAATCTCGATATTGTCATCAATCTCTGGCGAGACAAACACGGCTGCAAACGAGGTATGCCGCATTCCGTTGGAACTAAAGGGCGATTTCCGCACTAAACGATGTACACCTGTTTCAGTCCGTAACCAACCGAAAGCATATTCGCCTTCAAAGCTAATCGTCGCACTCTTGATGCCTGCCACATCACCAGCGGACGCTTCAATCAATTCGGTTTTGAAGCCCTTGGCCTCACCCCAACGCAAATACATACGCAAAATCATTTCTGCCCAATCTTGCGCTTCTGTCCCGCCGGCCCCCGATTGAATATCAAGGAAAGCATTATTTCGATCCAGCTCACCGGAGAACATACGTTGAAACTCCAGCTTTTCGACCTCTTGCTCTAAGGAATCGATTTCAGCGATCACCTCATTCGCACTGTCTTCATCACCTTCAGCTTCGGCCATTTCCAAAAGCTCATTCGCATCGGTTAAACCATTGCTCAGGCGCTTAATACCCCCCACCACATTATCTAAAAACGC
>JBJOOT010000261.1:0-3039 GCA_046051185.1 Pseudomonadota bacterium
ATCTCAAGTGGTTGATTTAGAAGAAGCGCTTGGACAATACGCACTTTATCAATTATTTCTCCGTCAAAAAGACCCTGAGCGTCAACTCTACTTGGCTGTGCCTCGTCATGCACTCGACAACATTCTTAGCCGTGAGGTGGGACGGGTAGCCATCGAGGGTTTAAAAGTCAATGTGCTTGTTTATTCCCTAACAGAAGAGGAGCAGCTTCAATGGAAACCGCAGTAGCATTTTATCAGCGTTGTATCAAGCAAATATTAAGTGAGTATGAATCATTACAAACCGATCAACTATCAACAGAACTAATATTCGATGATGAGCGTAAACACTATTTAGTAATGTGGCTTGGCTGGAATGGGTATAAACGTATTCATGAATGTGCTATTCACATCGATATAGTTGACGATAAAATAGTTATTCAATGGAATGATACTGAAGAATTGTTAGAAGATAGCCTAATGTCGCTGGGGATTCCTAAGCAGGATATTATTTTAGGTACAATTCCAACGATTTTGAGTGACTCTTTATCTAAAAATACTCAAAATCATCAAAAAGCCGCTTAAAAATATAAAAACTTCCCACAACAACATGCTGGCCGACCGTACAGAGCTTGGCTTTCACTCAATAGCAAGGCGGCACATTGATAGCCTTGCTAAAACTCAACACAAACTCAAACCTACATAACCGCAAGCCCTAATACCCGTCGATTCACCGCTAACTGACTCGATACAACCCCCAACAAACTTAAACAATCCCGTCGTACTGTCTCAGAAAGCATCGCATTACTTGTGACATTCAAAGTATACAAATAAGCCGCTAGTTTCACTGAGAAGTTAGCTTCTTGCGCAGGGAAACCAGTGAGATAAGCCTCTAAAACGGGTGTTTTTCTACGAAAGTCATTCAATAGCCCTTGTGCTAAACCATTCGCCGCATGCACCAAGCTCGGTTGCTGCAAAGGCTGCTTCAAGCTCGCTAAGCTCAGACTCCATTTCGGATCAGTCGGGCGCACGATGCACGCTCCCAATGGGAGTTGGCTTAAGTTCAGCTCCCCCCGTGCATTGGTCGTAGCGCTGTAGTCATTAGCAGGATCGAAAAACAGATTAAAACCAAAGTTAGCCGCAACTTGCCCTTTACCCGCAACCAACACCCGCGCATCAAAATAAGCCGTTTTAACGAGATGATTCAATGGCTGCGCTTCTAATAAAAACTTCAAGACTAATTCGCGACGCTGATTACCCAAAGCTAAATCAACTAAGGGCTGCACTTGGGCATGCCTAATGGCTAGGCGTTTCATAGCAAAGCTACGAATCGGCGAATGATCTAAGTCGACTAAGCGGATATTTTCAGCCGTACCTGCTTGCAAGACCTTTAAAGCCGGTTGTAGAAACCGCTCACCAATTGTTTGCTGTTCAGTACCGACAGCGCCTAAAGGATGATGTTCCGGTCGGCCTTGAGTGAATTCTTGCACACGGGTTTGTAACCAAACTTCAAGTTGCTGCGCCCCAAAAGGATCGAATTGACGATATTGCCCAAGCGTCAAGCTTGAATAACTGGCTAAATACGCATGATAGCAAAACTCGCTTAAACCAATACCTAAGCGCATAAAGCTCTCAGGCATTGAGCGGCGCATATCATTGATACCTGCTTCAGTTTGTGTGCCATCCACCCGTTTAATTTGATTCGGGCGTTGTACGGTGATCGGCGCATAATCTAAAACAGGCTGCTTAGGCTCACTGGCAAAACCTAAAATACAGACCACGCCATCATCGGCGATATTGCCGCCAATCCGTGCTGGATAGAGATTAATTTTGGGTAGCTCACCACCCGCCACCTCTTGTAAAAGATTACCAGAAATTTCACAAGCATCTAAAACACCAGCTAGGGAAATCGAATGCGCCCCCTTAGTCGCAATCCAATTATCGCGAATACATAATTGGCGCTGCATCCCGTCACTGGCAAAAATACCCTGTAAAGGGCCTTGAGGAGCACTGATCTGGCAGTTTTGCACGGTAACATTTTCCATGATCGTGCCCGCCATTTGATCCGCAAGGCGAAGATATTGATCACCTTCACGCCGTCCTAAAGCGGGTGGAATCAGTTGAATCGCATCCCGATGCGCCTCAGTATAGCTACGCTGATCGCTAATTACTAAACCATCTACCACCACATTATTCGTCCAAACGCGCACTGCATCGGTTTGCTCAGGCAGAGTCAACTGAATATTATCTTTACCCCTAAAAACAGCTAGCTGCCCGCTATGATTCACCGGCTGATAAGACTCTGCAGCGAACTCATCCCAATTAATGCAGCTGGCTTGACTACTTTCTTCATCCACCATATATAAATATTCACTTTGCTTAGCAGCTGGAGCAAGGAATAAATCATTAGTGGCCGCTAAAGCTTGTAATTTGGCGGGATACTCGCTTAAGACTTGCCTAGCATGAGCCGCCCGCTGTTGATAGCTTGCTAAATTCGCTTGGGCTGTAGCAATTTTTTGCTCAATACCCAAGGGTGGCTGGGCAGAGTTTTTGAGCATGATGAGATTTTGCAGATAAGTCGGCAAATAATGCGGCGATTCAGGATCAAGGTATTTAGCGGTTTGTAGTAAATCATCCTTCGCTTTTTTTAATTGCCGCACATAATCGGTCGCGAGCGTATGCCCCTGTACGCTTGATTCATTCATGCCCTGATTACCCCTATCCGTCTAAATACCTAGCCATACTCACTAGCCCACCAGTTGTGGTTGCCCTCTTGTATCACCACGAAACAGACAATTTATACTTTTACTCTGCTCTGGTGGGCTTACAAGAATACTAGGGTAACTTGGAAGGAAGTTTTATTTCAATACTCGTTTAATGAAAAGACAACACAGCTATGATTATTTTTTCAACTCACTAGAGCATTTTTCATAAAAACTCAATATGGAAATTTCCATATGGCAATTACAAGTACAAACAGAAAATATAACCACTTGTTTCTATTGAATAAAAATCAATCATTTAACATCAATAAATTTTTTATATATATTATATAATTTATTT
>JBJOOT010000262.1:0-3001 GCA_046051185.1 Pseudomonadota bacterium
AAGCGCTTACCACGATAGATTAAACCGTCTTCATGTAAGCGCACGAAAACTTCAATAACGGCAGCGGAGAGGCTGGCATCCATCGTAAAGCGCTCACGACTCCAATCAGGTGAAGTCCCTAAACGGCGCAATTGACGGTTAATCGTGTCACCCGATTCCCCTTTCCATTCCCAAATTTTTTCGATGAAGGCCGCCCGACCGAAATCATGGCGAGTTTTACCTTCCGCATTCACGCGGCGCTCTACCACCATTTGCGTGGCAATACCCGCATGATCCGTGCCTGGCTGATAGAGCGTATTATTGCCCTGCATACGATGATAGCGAGTGAGAATATCGATCACGGTTTGATTGAAACCGTGCCCCATATGCAAAGTGCCCGTGACATTTGGCGGTGGGATCATGATACAGAAGGGTTGACCTACGCCATTGGGCTTAAAATAACCCTGCTGCTCCCAAGTTTGGTAAAGACGTTGTTCGATATTTTTAGGTTGATAGGTCTTATCCATGTCCGCTCTTTTGCCACGAATGCTGAAAAGAGCGGATTATAACCCGATTAAGAGAAAATTTTTACTTTAACATCGAGGACAATTCACGCAAGAGCTGTTGACGGCGTTGATCCATTTCTTGCTCATAACTTTGGTTAAGACTTAAGACATTATCGGCGTCCTGTTGCTCAGAGCGAATGGCGTGAGCACGGGCTAGCCCCGAATACTCATCTTGACCGGTAGCCGATTGCAATTCTTCAATCCGTTCTTTTAAGCGCCGCTCAAAATGCTTTTGATATTCCGTATTAGTACCTGCTTTTGCACGCTTGATCACCTCTCGATCACCGGGGCGCACCAAATCCGTAATCACTGGAATGCGTATGGTGCTTTCTAAGTCTTGTCTGCTACTCATCTCGTATGCCAATTGTGTTTTTATGCCAGCAGTCTCTCTAACCA
Organism: Pseudomonadota bacterium; assembly: GCA_046051185.1. Lineage (GTDB taxonomy): Bacteria > Pseudomonadota > Gammaproteobacteria > Thiotrichales > Thiotrichaceae > Thiolinea. Next base: position 942 of record JBJOOT010000262.1, read on the forward strand.
TCACAACTGATGGTAATCTAGAGTATAGCCGTGGTTTCGATAAGTTTGGTAACGTTTGCGACCAGCGACCAAAATTGTTGCTTCCTGATCAATCACTTCTGCCATGCGTTCAAAGCGTTCAAAAAAGCTAGGAATCTCATTGGAAAGGTTAATCAACAACTCATAAGGTTCAGGGGGTTCGCTATCGTGCCCAATCAATACCTTTAGGCCTCGCTCAGTACTTGGCATGAGGGCGTGAGGTATAAAGCTTAAGTCGCTATAAGTCCAAAGTAGTTCATCCATCCGTGCACTGGTGCTGAATTGATCGGTATGAATATAAACATGGAGGGCTTGTGCGAGTGCTTTTTCCACCAGTTTACAGGCTAGTAGCAGCCTAGCCTGTAAGTGCTCGGATGAGCCAACATAAAAGGCAATGCGGGTCAATTACTGCGCCCGATTAATAAGCCATTGGCAGAGTAAAGGTACAGGACGGCCAGTAGAACCTTTAGCAGCACCACTTTTCCAAGCAGTACCGGCAATATCTAAATGTACCCAAGGATAGTTCTCTGTAAAACGAGCTAAGAAGCAAGCAGCCGTAATCGTGCCTGCGGGCGGGCCACCAATATTGGCCATATCAGCGAAATTGCTTTTCAGTTGCTCTTGATATTTTTCACCCATCGGTAAGCGCCAAGCTTCATCATTCGCTTCCTTACCTGCCGCTAAGACTTCATTAGCAAGTGCATCATTATTACTCAGTAAGCCAGAAATATGATGACCTAAGGCCGTAATACAAGCCCCTGTTAACGTCGCAATATCAATCACCGCACTCGGCTGATAGCGTTCGACATAAGTCAAGGCATCGCAGAGCACTAAGCGGCCTTCAGCATCGGTATTGAGAATTTCAATGGTTTTGCCTGCCATACTGGTGACAATATCCCCCGGTTTACTGGCATTGCCACTGGGCATATTTTCAGCGGCGGCTAAGACACCAATCACATTCAACGGCAATTGCATGGCAACACAAGCGCTGAGTGTACCGAGGACACTAGCGGCGCCGGTCATATCAAATTTCATCTCATCCATCGCCGCACCGGGTTTGAGTGAAATACCGCCGGTATCAAAGGTAATCCCTTTACCCACAAGCACTACGGGTGCTGCATCGGCTGCCCCTCCTTTATATTGGAGGATAATCATTTTGCCCGGCTCTTCACTGCCTTTAGATACCGAAAGGAAAGAGCCCATCCCTAATTCAGCCATATGCTCTTCTTCAAGCACACTCACTTCTAGATTGGCTTGGGAATGACCGAGGGTTAAAGCGGTTTTGGCTAAATAAGTCGGTGTGCAGGTATTCCCGGGGCTATTTGCTAGATCACGGCATAATTTCATGCCTTCTGCAATCGCAGCACCTTGGCGAGTGGCTGGCTCTAAATTAGTTTCACTACGGTGGGCTAAAGTCCATTGCTCTAAACTAGGTACAGGTAGTTCATTTTTATTGCTTTTGAACTCATTAAAGCTATAAAAAGTATCAGCAACCGCAATGACTGATTGGCGAACGGCGTTCTCTGCTAGCTCTTGAGGGGCTTCATCGGTCAGGAAAGAAATAACCTGTTTAACTTTGGTGTTTTTGAGCGCATTGGCTGCACAGTGGCTGGCTTGTATGAAGCTATCAAGATTTAGCTTATCACGCTCACCTAAGCCAACTAAGAGGACGCGCTTAGCCGCTACACCAGGCAGTTCATATAAAATACTAAAACGGTTTTTATCACCGCTGAAATCACCTAAGTCTAAATGTTTAGTCAGCATACCGGAGCTTGCAGCATCTAATTGTGCCGCCGCTTGGGATAGTTCATTGGCTTTATAAATACCCACGACTACACAATCAGTCTGTACTTGAGCAGCATGAGCCTTAGCCTGAAATTGATAATTCATGACAAATCCTACGGTTCTTTTTGGAGTTAATGCGCTATAGAAAAAATCTGAACTAGTATAACGCTAAATTAGCTTAAAAACTGTAATGCAAAAGCTAATGTATGGGATGTGGCATCAGGAAACATTGCATTGTGTGGTATTTCAAGGCTATT